>JANYFQ010000118.1 GCA_025362615.1 Hymenobacter sp.
TACGCGCCGGCGGTGGCCGCGCCCAGCTGCAAGGGCAGCAGCACGTCGGCCGCACCGGCCAGGGCGGGTAGGCCGTTGATGGCGGCTGGCTCAGCCCCGGCTTCGGTGGCGAGGGTCAGGCCATTGGAGGAGGCCAGGGCCGTGGCATCGAAGGCGGAATCGAACCCAGCCGTAGCGCCCTGCTCGAAGTAAATGGCCGTTTGGATGGCGGCGGCGGCGTTGTGCAGGCGCAGCGTGAGCTGCGGGCGGACATCGGCGGGGCCGCGCTGGAAGGGCGTGTTGTTGTAAGTGGCGAGGCGCTCGGCGTTGGTGAAGGCGATGCTGCCCACCTGCCCGGCCGCAGCGGTCCGCACAAAGAAGCCCTGCGACGACGGCAAAACATTGGTGCCGCCATTCACGCTCACCCCGTTGTTGTAGCTGGAGTACGTGCCGGTGTACTGGCCGTTGCTCTTGAACACGTACAGGGCGGTGTTAAGGTTGGTGAGGCGGCCGGCGCTGGTCATGGCCTGCCAGTCGAGCGGGGCGGGGTAGGGGTTGCCCCGAAAGTGCCAGCCGCTGTCGGTGAACGGCCCGCGGGTGAGGCCACCGGCCGTGTAGTTGCCGTTGTTGAGCGTGCCCACAAAGTCCACGTTGGCCGCCGCCGCGATGTTCACCGTGTAGCCCAGCGTAGGCGTGAGGGCATCCGAAAGCGCGTTGGGCGACACGTAGCCCTTGTCAAAATCAATGGAGCCGCCGCTGCCGCTGCTGTTCACGCGCTGCTCGTTGTAGCTAAACACCGTGGGGAAAGGCTGGACCGAATTGCCGACCGTGTTGTAGTTCGGGTTGACCACCGGCGTGTAACCGGCCGTGGTCAGGTCGTTCACGCTGCTGCCGCTCACGGGCGGCGTGTAGTGGCGGTAGCCCACCCCATTGAAGGAAGGCGTGATGTAGCGCTGCACCGTGGCCGCGCCCACCACCGTGCCGGCAATGTTCACCACCTGCGCCGTGGCCGTGGATTCCGAGAGCAGCGTAAACGTCTGGCCGGTCACCGTCAGGTCGCCGTACAGCGTGAGCAGGCGGCGCACCGAAGCCGGCGCATTGAGCGTGGCCGCCGTGCCCAGCGTGGCTGTGCCCGTGCCAATGGTCAGGTTCGGGAAGACGGTGGGCGTGGTACCGCCGATGGTTTGCGACGTGTTCAGGTCCAGCACCACGGTGCCGGTGCCCGTGCCGGTGGTGGCCAGCGTGCCGCCGTTGTTGGTGAAATTGCCGCCCGCCACCAGGAAACTGCCATCGGCCAGGGTCACCACCGCGCCGCTGCCCAGGGTAAGGGCGCGGGTTTGCTGGGCCAGCGCGACGGTCGGCTGAAAGGGAGTGCCGCCGGGAATGACGACATCGTTGGGCGGGCCGGGCACGATGGCCGGGGTCCAGTTCAAGGCGGTGCGCCAGTCCGTGCTCACCACCCCGTTCCAGGCGATGGTGGGAACGGGGGCAATGGCCACGGCCAGGTCGCGGATTTCAAAGTTGAACCGCGGGAAAGCCGTGGACGGCACCGTGTTGCCCAGCTGCGTGGCCAGGCCCGTGGCCAGGTCGAGGCGGTAGATGTTGCTGGCCCGCGAGCCCGAGCTGCGCACCTCCGTCACTTCCGTGAGGTAGCCCACGTTCTGGTTGGTGGTGGGGTTGTAGTAAATATCGAGCCCCAGCGCATCGGGGTTGCCGATGCCGTAGGTGCCCGGCGCGCTGCCCCCGGTGATAACGAACTGAATGGTGCTCTGCGTCGTGAGTGCCCCCGTCGCCGGATTCTGCGTGGCGAGCAGCCCGTTATTCAGGTAGTCCACGTCATAAAGCGTAGTGCTGGCCGGCGGCACGCCCGTGTAGGAATTGGTGTAAGCCACCGCGCCCACGCCGGGGTCGGCGGGCGTGCCGCCGGCGTAAGCCACGTTGGGGTCGGTGGCTGCCACGCCACCCGTGACGGGGTTGAGGCGGTAGTTGGCGTTGTTGGAGCTCACCACCCGAATGCGGTCCACGGTGGGGTTAAAATCGAAGCCGATGCGCTCCGGGGTGCCTCCCAGGGCCAGCCGGATGGCGCTGCCCACGGCTGTGGCGGTGCTCGTGCCGGGGTCGAGAGTGTAGAGTTGGGCGTTGGCAGCCGGGCCGGCCACGGTGCCGTCGTAGCCCAGGGCGTACAGCACGTTGGTGGCGGGGCGGTAGTCGATGCCCACCAGCGTTTGCCCCAGCGTCACGCCCGTAATGAGCACCGGGGCCAGGTTGGTCGAAGCGCCCGTGTTGGGGTCAATAACGATAAGGCCCTGCGAGCCCACCGGGGCATTGCGGAAGTTGGGCCCCGTGATGGTGCCCAGGCCCAGAATCGTTTGGGCTTGCGTGGCGGCCGGT
>JANYFQ010000185.1 GCA_025362615.1 Hymenobacter sp.
TTGGGGTGGGGGGTTTTAAACCCCCCGCCACCGCCAACCCGCCCGCCCATGCAACCCGCCCAATTCAATAAGCCCGAAAAATCCGTGGTCCGCGTCACCGACCTCCGCGACCTCGACGCCGCCTTCGCCATCCGCGAAAAAGTCTTCGTCGAAGAGCAAAATGTCCCGCTCGACGAAGAGTACGACGCCCACGACCGCACCGATGCCCGCCACTACCTGGCCCGCGCCGCCGACGGCACCCCCGCCGGGGCCGCCCGCTGGCGCGCAACTGCCCACGGCATCAAGCTCGAACGCTTCGCTGTGCTGGCCGACTACCGCAACCAGCAACTCGGTGCAGCCCTGCTGCAAACGGTGTTGCACGACGTGCAAACGGAGTTTCCGACGGCTCATGTTTACCTCCACGCCCAGCTGCGGGCCATGCCGTTTTATGCTCGTCACGGCTTTGCGGCGGTAGGGGAGATGTTTGAGGAGTGCGACATTCAGCATTTTAAAATGGTGCTGGAAAACTGAGGGAAGGCGGTCAAACTCCCCTCCTCAGACGAGGAGGGGACGTTTCAGCGAAGCAGGAACTGGGGTGGTTGAAGGCGTATGCTGCCTCAGAACGACTCGCGCTTGAACAATGCCGCAACAACTGGAACACTGCCCACCAATTTCCCCTTACGCGAGTCGTTCAACGGCCTCAACCACCCCGGTTTCGGCTGCGCCGAAACATTCCCTCCTCGTCTGAGGAGGGGAGTTTGTTCTACACTCTCCCTTACACCCCCATGATTACCTGGGCCAATTTCCCGTTCCTGCGCCTCACGCCGGCCCTGCTGGCGGGCATTGTGGCGGCGCTGGCCTGGGGCGACAACTGGCCCGACCTCTGGCCCCTGGCGCTGGCCACGGCCAGCGCCACGGCGGTGCTGGGCTTCTGGCTCTCGCGCCGCCGGGCCGCGCCCACGGCGGCGGCGGGCCTGGCCCCGGCGCTGCTGGCGGCCGTGGCGCTGCTGGGCGCGGTCCGCACCCAAACCGTGACGGAAAGCCGCCAGTCGGCCCACCTCATCCACTTCGCCGAGCGCATCGAAGCCTACCGCGCCGTGGTGGACGATTACACCGTGGTGCGCCCCGCCACCTACGCCACCACCCTGCGCGTGAGCGAGGTACGCTTGGCCGGGCGTTGGCGTAGGGCCGTGGGCGGCATCCGCATTTCGTTGCCCCGCGTGGCGGGCATCGCCGCGCCCAGCTACGGGCAGGTGTACGTGGTGCGCGGCCACCCCGACCGCAGCAAAGCGCCCCTCAACCCCGGCGAATTCGACTACCGTCGCTACCTCGACTACCGGCAAGTCTATCACCAGCAGTACATTCACCCCGACCAGTACCGCGTCGTGGGCCTGGCCCCGCCCAATGTGCTGGTGGCCCTGAGTATGCGTTGCGCCCGGCAGCTCGACGCGGTTTTTCACCGGTACATCAAAGCCAAACGCGAGTACGCCATTGCTTCGGCGCTGGTGTTGGGCATTAAGGATGAGGTGGATGCCGATACCAAAAGCGCCTACACGGCTACCGGCACCACGCACATCATGGCCGTGTCGGGCTTGCAGGTGGGCTTGGTGTTCCTGGCGTTTTCGTGGCTGATGAAGACGGTTTTTGGGCGTTGGCTGGGGCAGCTGCGCGGCTACCGGCTGGCCGTGGCCGGGCTGGGCCTGGTGGTGGTGTGGAGCTACGCGTTTCTGACGGGCCTGTCGGCCTCGGTGCTACGGGCGGCGGTTATGTTCTCGTTCATCATCGTCGGCCGCGCCTTGCAGCGGCCCGATACGGTGTTCAACACTTTGGCCACGGCCGCCTTCGGACTGCTGCTCTGGAACCCGTTTCTGGTGGCCGACGTGGGCTTCCAACTCTCGTTTCTGGCCGTGCTCAGCATCGTGTATCTGCAGCCGCGCATTGCCGGCTGGCTGGCGGCCGGGGCCTGGTTCGTAGGCCGGCAGCGCAGCTGGCAGCCGCGCCCGGTGCGCTGGGCCTGGCGCAGCAGCGGCTGGGTGGCCGAAGCCCTCTGGCAAGCCACGGCCCTGAGCCTGGCCGCGCAGGTGGCCACGTTTCCGCTCAGCTTGTTCTACTTCCACCAGTTTCCGCTCAGCTTTTTGTGCTCGAACCTGGTGGCGGTGCCCATTTCCAGCTACGCTGTGTACGTCGGGCTTGCCTTGCTGGTGCTGAAGGGCGTAGTGGCGTTGCTGGGCCTGCTTCTGCCCGCCGCCATCACCCAGTGGCTCGATTACCTGCCGCAGCTGGTGGGGCGGCTGTTCGAGTTCATGGTCTGGTGCTTCAACGAATATATTTTTTGGATTAGCCGCGTCATGGCCGGGGCCGTGGTCGATAACATCCGCGTGACGGCCGCCGAAACGCTGCTGCTTTTTGCCAGTATCGGGCTGGTGCTGGCGTACTTCGGTGGCCGCCGCACGGTGTGGCTGCGGGCGGCCCTGGGCGTGGCGGTCCTCTACGCGGGCAGCCGCGTGGCCGTGGCCGCCGCCCTCGCGCCCGACCGCGAATTCATTGTTTACAGCATCCCGAGGCGCTCGGCGGTAGGGTTCTGGCGCGGCAACTCGGCCCTGTTCGTCACCCCCGACAGCCTCCCGCTCAACAACACCGAGCGCACGTACCGCCTGCGGCCCGGCATCATCCAGCGCGGGGCGCGGCGCACGCGTTTTTCCGTCGGTTGGCAAAACTGCCCGCTGCCCGTGCGCCGCCTCGCCGATGCCGACAGCGCCGCCGCCTGGCGCTACGCCCGGCCCGGCCCCGTCGTACTCACCACCTGGCGCGGCCTGCGCCTGGGGTTTCTGGCCGGGCGGCTCTCGTCGGCCTCCCGCCCGGTGCCGCTCGACGTGCTGGTGCTGCGCCGCAACGCCCGCGTGAAGCCCGAAACCCTGGCCGCCGTTTTTGGCCCCCACACCCGCATCGTTTTCGACAGCTCCTGCAAAATCTGGTACGTCGCCCGCCTCGATTCAGCCCTCCAAGCCGCCGGTTTCCGCACCTGGGACGTAACCGAGCGCGGGGCCTTTCACCTGCGTCCGCCCAGGTAAGGGCGCATCCGCCGGAGCGCTGCCCCGAAGCAAAATTTCGGGCTGCTGCGGACGTTTATCGGCCCGAATCCCCATTTCGTCGAACATTACATCTGTCCGGGCTCCTAACTTCGTTCTTTGCCAACGCCGCTGCCCTTAATTTCGCTGTCTTCACCGCCGCCCCATGGAAAATACCCTCGCCCCCGAACTCGAAGCCCTGCGCTACATCACCTACGATTGCCAGGAGCGCATCGGCTACGTCACCCTCAACCGCCCCGACAAACGCAACGCCTTGAACGCCGACGTGGTAACGGAGTTAAAGCAGGCGTTTGAATACGCCGAGAACGACGACGGCTGCAAAGTCATCGTGCTGCGGGCCAACGGCGAGGTGTTTTGCGCCGGGGCCGATTTGGGCTACATCCAGGACCTGCAAACCTTCGGCTACACCGACAACCTGGAGGACTCGACCCACCTGATGCAGCTCTTCCATCAGATTTACACCCTCAAAAAAGTGGTGATTGCCGAAGTCCAGGGCCACGCCCTGGCCGGCGGCTGTGGCCTGGCCGCCATCTGCGACCTCGCCTTTGCCGTGCCCGAAGCCAAATTTGGGTACACGGAGGTTAAAATCGGCTTTCTGCCCGCCATTGTCAGCGTGTTTTTGCTCCGCAAAATCGGCGAAGCCCGCACCAAGCAGCTGCTGCTGACCGGCGACGTCATCGCCGCCCAAACCGCGCTCGACCTGGGGCTTATCAATTTCCTCGTGCCCCGCGCCGAGTTGGTTACTACCGTACAGGCGTACGCCCAGCGCCTGTGCCGCGAAAACTCGGCCCAGAGCATGGAAGTTACCAAAGAAATGCTGGCCGTTCTGCCCGAAATGGACCTCGAAGAAGCCCTGCGCTACGCCGCCCAGCGCAACGCCCAGGCCCGCGGCTCGGCCGATTGCCGCCAAGGAATAGCCGCATTTTTGAACAAAGAAAAAATGAGCTGGTAGTAAGGTAGCGCGGGTTTTCAACCCGCGCGTCCGGGCAGAAATGCCGTTCAAACGCACGGGTTGAAAACCCGTGCTACCCCCTGAAGTCATGCCTTTTATCGCGCTTGCCACCTTCGTTTTCATGGAATTCTGGGCTTGGTTCATGCACCGTTTCGTGCAGCACGGGCCGTTGTGGGTACTACACCGCTCGCACCACGTGCGCCCCAGCCCCAAGCCGTTTGAGAAAAACGACTGGTTTTTTGTGATTTACGGCATCCTTTCCACGGCCCTCATCGTCAGTGCCGGCGACGGTAGCCGCTGGTGGTTTTGGGTGGGAATAGGCATTGCAGCCTACGGCACAGTGTACTTCTTCGTTCATGACGTGCTGATACACGGCCGCTTACGCTTCTGGAAAAAGTCAAACAACACCTACCTGCGGGCCCTCAACATGGCGCACAAAATGCACCACAAAACCCAGGGCCGGGCCGGCTCCGTGGAATTTGGCCTGCTTTGGGTTTCGCCCAAGTACCTGGCCCTGGCCCGGCAGCAGAAGGCCGAGCGGGCGTAGGCGTTCAGCAGCGCTCACGCTGTTGAGTCCTGTATATTCGCCAAAAGTGGGTGAGCACCAACATTCGGGTGTTTGGTAAACATTCGGGGGGCGCAGTGTTTACAGCCCCACAACTATTTAACAACAAGCGTGTCAGCTTACTCCATTAGCGACCTAGAGCAATTCTCGGGCATCAAAGCGCACACCATTCGGATGTGGGAGCAGCGCTACCAATTGCTTCGGCCCGCACGCAGCGCCACCAACATCCGCAGCTATTCCGGCTCCGACTTGCGGCGCTTGCTCAACGTAGCCACCCTCTGCCAGCACGGCAAGCGTATCTCGCAGGTAGCCAGCCTGAACGACGAAGAATTGAGCACTGCGGTACTCAACTACTGCGCCGATGCCCACGACTACAACAGTACGGTAAACGCCTTGCTGGCCGCCTTGCTGGTTTTTGATGAGCCCGCCCTTGACCTCCTTTTCAGCGAAGCCACGCGCCAGCTTGGCTTCGAAGAAATGATGCTGCGCGTGGCCTACCCCTTGCTCCAGCGCATTGGTGTGCTCTGGACGGCCGGATACGTCAGTCCGGCCCCCGAACACCTGCTCTCGCACTTGCTGCGCCAGAAAATGGCCGCCGCCACCGAGGCCCTTCCTGCCGTGCTCCCAGATAAAGTCCTGCGCCGCTGGGTTCTTTTCTTGCCCGAAAACGAGCTGCACGAGCTGGCGTTGCTGTTCATGAACTATGCCCTGCGTCGCCGGGGGCACCACACCTTGTACCTGGGTCAGGACTTACCGCTGAGCGAATTGCAGGCAGTCTGCACTGCTTATCAGCCCCACCGCGTGTTGTCGGTTTTCACTACCCAGCCCGAACGCGGCGCTGTGGCCGAATACGTTGCGGCCCTGAGCCACCAATGCCCTGGCTCAGAACTAGTTCTTTACGGCCCGTTGGCCCGGCTCGAAGGACTAACTTGGCCCGCCAACTGCCACCGCCCGGTTACCATGACGGACTTCCTCGCCCTGCTGGAAACCGTGTAGGTACTCGAATAGCCGGAGCCTATCGTCCGATTACCAAAATTAATGCGTCCCGAATAGTTCTTTTTGAGGAAATCAAGACATCGGCTGCTACTCCGCAACCAAACAACTGACCGCAAATCTTGTGGGGTTAATCGGGTTTTGGGAATGATAAAAACGCTGATAATGTGAGCATTGTGAATTGCCTTCGCGGGACGCTACCGGCTGGCACAATGGCACTACCAACGAATTGTACATTACTGGGTCGTGCGGAAGTCAGCAAATTGTTGGGCATCCGCGCAAATAATCTTTTGGTGCGGGTTTGAATTTGGTTTATTTGGATTACATTTGTTTAACAATCTGCCACAAAAAGCTAAACAACATGACTTCGCTCGAATTCACCTCGCAAGTGCAGAAAATTTCGCTCACGTTGCGCCCTGCGGCTATGAACCTGACCCGCGATGCCGACGATGCCAAGGACCTCGTGCAGGAAACCCTGCTCAAGGCGTTGTTGAACAAGGAAAAGTTTAAGGCCGGCACCAACCTGAAAGCATGGTTGTACACCATCATGCGCAACACCTTCATCAACAACTACAACAAGGTAACAAAGCGCAGCTCCAACATCGACAGCACGGAGTATTTTCAGTACTTCAACACCGACCAGAACTATATCACCCACAACGGGGCTACCTCGGATTTTGTCGTCCGCGACATCAACGAAGCCATCGCCGGGCTGGGCAGCGACTACCGCACCCCGTTCATGATGTACTACATTGGCTACAAGTACCTTGAGATTGCCGAGAAGCTGCAAATCCCTATCGGTACCGTCAAAAACCGCATCCACATTGCGCGTAAGGAGTTGAAGTCGGCCTTGCAGGTGTACGCCCCCACGGGGTCGTCGGCGGCCGATTTTTCGGATGCCGTAGAAGACTAAATCCGCGTTTGATTGTTGAAAAAGAGCCGCGTCGTGCCCCGACACGGCTCTTTTCATTTACACTGGTGTCGGCCCGATGCCACGGGGCAACCACCGGTTGCCCGGCACCGACTACCTGCCCAACCCGTTCTTTGCGTCCTTGATGCCTGAATCCACCACTTCTGTTCCCATTGTTGTCATCGGCGCGGGCTTTGCCGGGCTGTCGGCGGCCACCACGCTGGCCCAGGCCGGGCACCGCGTCACGCTGCTCGAAAAAAACGACGGACCCGGCGGTCGGGCCAGGGTATTCAAAGCAGAAGGCTTCACCTTCGACATGGGCCCGAGCTGGTACTGGATGCCCGACGTGTTCGACAAATACTTCGCCCGTTTCGGCAAAAAAGTGGCCGACTACTACGAGCTGCAACGGCTCGACCCGTCGTACCAGGTGGTCTTCAAAGGCCCCGAAGCCGTTGATATCCCGGCCGGTATGGCCGAGTTACGCGCCCTGTTCGAGCAAATGGAGCCCGGCAGTGCCGCCCGGCTCGATGCGTTTTTGAAAGAAGCCGCTTACAAATACGAAGTCGGCATCAACAAATTCGTGCATTTGCCGGGCCGCTCGTTGCTGGAGTTTGCCGATTGGGAGGTTGTCAGCGGAGCTTTTCGGCTTGATTTGCTGCAAAGTATGCACACCCACGTCGCCAAATTCTTCAAAAACCCCCGGTTGCAGGAGCTGGTCGAATTTCCGACGCTCTTTTTGGGTGCCACGCCCCAGAATACGCCCGCGCTTTACTCGATGATGACCTACGCCGACCTCGTGCTGGGCACCTGGTACCCCAAGGGCGGAATGCACAAAATAGTGGAAGGCATGGTGCGCCTGGCCGAAGAGTTGGGCGTTGAAATCAAATACAATCAGGAAGTTACTGAAATTCGGGTCGAAAATGGGCGTAGCACCGGCGTCAGCACCGCTACCGGTTTTTATTCGGCTGCTGCTGTGGTGGCCGGGGCCGACTATCACCACATCGAGCAGCAGGTGCTGGCCCCCGAACACCGCCATTACACCCCCGACTATTGGGACAGCCGCACAATGGCCCCGTCGTCGCTGCTGTTTTACGTGGGCCTCAACCGCAAGCTGGCCAATTTACGGCACCACAACTTGTTCTTTGACGAGGATTTCACCCAACACGCTGTCGAGATTTACGAGCAGCCGCAGTGGCCCACGCGCCCGCTTTTCTACGCCTCCGTGCCCAGCAAAACCGATGCTTCGGTGGCCCCCGAAGGCTACGAAAACCTGTTCCTGCTCATTCCTGTAGCCCACAGCCTCAACGATGCCGAGGGCACCCGTGACCATTACTACAACCGCCTCATGGACAGGCTCGAAAAGCACTGCGGCCACCCCGTGCGCGAGGCCGTGGTGTACTGCCGCAGCTACGCCCACCGCGACTTTGAAGCCGACTACCACAGCTACAAAGGCAACGCTTACGGCCTGGCCAACACGCTCAAGCAAACTGCCATCTTCAAGCCCTCGCTGAAAAGCAAAAAGGTGAGCAACCTCTACTTCACCGGTCAGCTTACCGTGCCCGGCCCCGGTGTGCCGCCCTCGCTCATTTCGGGGCAGGTAGTGGCCGGGGAGCTACTAAAGGAATTATAAATTATGAACTATAAATTATGAGTTCGCACCCGAGTTTCTTCTGATGCGGATTTGCAATTCATAATTCATAATTCACAATTCAAAATTCATAATTAAAAAAACAATGGACCAAGTAAAACTTTTCACCGATACCAGCCTGGCGTGTAGCAAGCTCATTACCACGCGCTACAGCACATCGTTCACGCTCGGCATTCGTACGCTGGACGAGTCGTTGCACTTGCCCATTTACGCCGTGTATGGTTTTGTGCGCTGGGCCGATGAAATTGTGGATACGTTTCACGACCAGAACCGGGCCGTGTTGCTCGCCGATTTTGAGCGCCAAACTTACGAGGCCATCGAGCGCGGTTTCAGCCTTAACCCCGTGCTGCACAGCTTCGCGCAAGTGGTACGCGAATGCGGCATTGACCGCGAGTTTATCGCCGCTTTTCTGCACAGCATGGCGCTCGATTTGGAAGACCAGCACTACCATTCCGGCCTCTACGAAGAATACATTTACGGCTCGGCCGAAGTGGTGGGGCTGATGTGCCTGCGTATTTTTTGCCGGGGCGATAACGCTCAATTCGAGCAGCTTAGGGAGTCAGCCCGGCGTTTGGGAGCCGCGTTTCAAAAGGTTAATTTTCTGCGTGATATTCGTTCCGACTTTGAGGACCGGGGCCGGGTCTATTTCCCCGGCGTGGTGTACCAGCATTTCAACGACACGAAAAAACAGGAAATTGAAGCCGATATAAAAGCTGATTTTGAAGCCGGCTACGCGGGCATTCAGCAATTGCCGCGCCCGGCTAAAATGGGCGTTTATTTGGCTTATGTTTATTATCTGAAGCTGTTTTATAAAATTCGGCAGTTGCCGGCGGCGCATATTTTGGGCCAGCGGGTGCGGGTGCCCGACAACACCAAGCTGCTGCTGCTGCTGGGGTCGTGGTTTCGCTACCGGCTGGCCCGAATTTAGAACGAATATCCCCAAGCTCTGCTTGGGAACGTGTGCTGTCCCAGAATAATTGGTTAATCTATGTTCTCACGGCCTTTTCACCTCTCCAAACCACCCTTTGTCATCCTTTCCCATGCCCGTCGAAATCACCTCTGCTGCCCTGCGCCGCCACTACCAACAAGCCGCTACCGACAAAGAAGCCGGCGAAAAATTTTATCAGCTACTGGCTGATTATCAAGCCGAAAACGGCTTGGTGCTGGCCTACAAAGGAGCCGCGCAAGCCATCCGCGCCCGCGATGCGTCCATGTTCAACAAGCTCGGGTACGTGCAGGATGCGGCCAAAACATTCGAGCAAGCGGTGGGCCTCGACCCGCAAAACCCGGAAATTCGTTTTCTGCGCTTTTCGGTCGAGAGCAACCTGCCGCCGTTTTTGGGCCTCAGCAAGCACCTCGACGAAGACAAAGCCTTGTTGCTAGAGGCCGCATTGGCCTATCCAAACTCCGGCCTTGATGCCGAGGCTTTTGGGGCAGTGCGTGGTTTTTTGGTGCAGCGTGGGCACGTCAGCGAAGCCGATGCGGCCCGCTTGAGCCAGTTGTAAGGCAATTGCAAACGTCCTTTGGCGCTTTTTGATAAGCAAGAAACCGAGTTGATTGCCGTGTCGCGCCCAAATTTTGTAACCTTGCCCGTGCTTTGCGGTTAGTGTTGCCTATGCCGCACTTGTCGCTTCATGTTCGCATCGACCCCAACTCCGGCTTCTGTTTTGGGGTGATTTACGCCATTCAAATGGCTGAAGACTTGCTCGATGAGCAGGGCTATCTGTATTGCCTGGGCGATATTGTGCATAACGACGAAGAAGTGCAGCGTCTGCAACGGCGCGGCCTCCGCATCATCGACCACGAAACCCTGGCCGGCCTGCGCGACGAAGCCGTGCTCATCCGCGCCCACGGCGAGCCGCCAGCCACCTACCAACTGGCCCTGCACAACAACCTCACGCTCATTGACGCGAGCTGCCCGGTGGTGCTCAAGCTGCAAAACCGCATCAAAACCAGCTACGACAAGCAAGAAAAGATATTCATCTACGGCAAGCATGGCCACGCCGAGGTGCTGGGCCTGCTGGGCCAAACCAGCAACAACGCTGTCGTTTTTGAGAGCCTGCCCGAACTGTTGGCCCACGACCTGCCGTCAAACATCACGCTTTACAGCCAAACCACGAAAAGTACCGACAGCTTTTACCGCATCAAGAACGAGTTGGAAACGCGGGGGTATGCGGTTAATGCCAACGACACCATTTGCCGGCAAGTCAGCAACCGCGACAAAGACCTGCGCCGTTTCGCCGCCCAGTACGACCAGATTGTGTTCGTGTCGGGCACTAAAAGCTCCAACGGGAAGGTTCTGTACCAAGTGTGTAAGGAGACCAATCCGGCCACGCATTTTATTTCCAATGTGGCTGAAATTGACGCTTCTTTATTTGGACCAGGGCAATCGGTTGGCATTTGCGGGGCCACGAGCACCCCAATGTGGCTGATGGAAGAGGTGCGGACGCGCCTGGAATCGTTTTAATATTATTTGTTTACGTGTCGGCTATTTCGGTAATTAATTCGGCAGCTAATTCGCGTCGGGTAGCCCCAGCCCCCCTGGCGGGAAAGGGTGTTTGGGCGGCTGGCATTATCATTACGGCCTGGGCAATGCTGGTTGTTTTTCTAGTTGCTTTTTATCAGCCCGATTGGTATTCGCCCGCCCCGTATTTATTGGTGTTGCTGCAAACGCACCTTTATACTGGCTTATTTATCACGGCCCATGATGCCATGCACGGCGTAGTGAGTACGAACAAAAGAGTGAACAACGGCCTGGGCACCGTAGCTACCTTGCTGTTCGCATACAACTGGTTTCCAAGCCAGTTGCCCAAGCACCACGACCATCACCGGCACGTCGGCACCCGGCAAGACCCGGACTTTCACGACGGCAAACACCCCGGCTTTTTACCCTGGCTGCTGCGCTTCGCCTGGAATTACGTGAAGTGGTGGCAGGTGGCATTAATGGCCATTACCTACAACGTATTAAAGCTGTATTTTCCGGTCGAAAACGTAATTGTTTTCTGGATGATACCGGCTGTTCTGGCCACGTTGCAGCTATTTTATTTCGGCACTTATTTACCGCACCGCGGCGAACACGAAGCCGACAATATTCACCGTTCGCGCACCCAATTCCGGCATCACGCGTGGGCTTTTATTAGCTGCTATTTCTTCGGCTACCACTACGAGCACCACGACCAGCCGTATTTGCCCTGGTGGCGGCTGTGGCAGACGAAAGAAACCACAGATTAAACAAATTTTAACGGATGGAACGGATTTTTTGGGGTGCCGCTCGTTCACTTCCAGTAAAAAAAGGATGACTTATTGAGTCACCCTTTTTTTATATTTGATTGTGGTTACAGAACGCACGAGCGGTACCCCAAAAAATCCGTTCAATCCGTTAAAATTCGTTCAATCTGTAGTCATCTAGTGAACAGGATTGGTTTTCTTGCAGCACTCCGGCAGGCGATTATAGGCTTTGGCTTCGGCCGTGAGGTCGTCGGCATCGTAGCCGATTTTTTGGACGGCTGTGCGGAGGGCAGCGGGGCTTGTTTTGTCGGCTCGGTAACTGACAGTCAGTATTTTGCTGGGTACATCAAGGTTGGCGCTGTGGACACCTTTTTCGTAAGCCAAGCTTTTTTCAATCCGTGCCTTGCACATATCGCAAACGGCTGAGGTTTTGAATTTGACGGTTTCTGTGCCCTTGCCGGGTACTGTTTGGGCGCGGGCCGTGGTTAGGCAAAGCAGGGTAAGTGCGGTGGCAACGAAGGATTTCATAAAAGCTGAAAGTCTAAAAATTCAACGCGATTTTATTGGATGCGGTACCGGGCACCGACGTAGGTCAGGCTACCAAAAACCGGACCCCAAACCATTGCCGCGTCAAACGCCGGGCCGAAAGGGTTGGCGGCTCCGTCGATGGGGTTGGCTTGGCGGTAATTGGTTAGGTTTTCGACCCCGGCGTACACTTCCAGCCGCTTGAAAGCGCGGGTAAGCTGGGCGTTGAGGGTAGCGAAACGGGGCGTATAGTCCAACTCATAAGCTACGCCGGTGCCGTGCTGGTGGTCGGCATCAATGTGGGCCAGGGGTCGCGCCCCGAACCACTGCACCGTGGCATCGGCCCGCCATTTATCGAAAGCCGTGGCGTAGGCCAGGTTCAGAAAGGACCGGTGACGCGGGGTGAGGGGCTTGGGCAGCCGTTGGGTGTCGAAAGAGGTTTGCACGTCCAGGAACTTGTAGGATGCCTTGATTTGCAGGTTTTTGAGCGGCTCGATTTGCACTTCCGTTTGCAGGCTGCGGGCGAAGGAGCGACCACCAGACACCAGGTTGTCGAGCAGCAGGTATTGCGGCGCGGTGTACATATCAGCCACGAGCTGGTTGCCAAATTCGGTGTGGTAATAATCGGCCACGAAAGTTGCCTGGCGTTGGCCGAAGCGGAAGTATTGGGTGAAGCTGCCGCCCACGTTCCAGCTTTTTTCGGGAAGCAGGCCGGGCGCGATGTTGAAGTCGCGGGCGCTCACGACTATGGCGGCGTTGTCGGCAATGGGGTTGGGGGTGCGAAAGCCGCTGCCGGCCGAAAGCCGAAAAATTGAGCTTTCGGTGGCGTCCAACTTTAAGTTGAAGCGTGGTGTGACCTGCCAACCGTAGAGGTTGTGGCGGTCGGCTCGTAGGCCGAAGACAACGGTCAGATTGCGCGAATTTTGGTAGCTGTATTCGGCGAAGGCACCCGGCACCAACTCGCGGCGGGCGGGGTGCTCGCGGGCGTAGGTTTCGGCGGGGCTTTCGGTGAGGTAAACGCGGCCGTCACCAAAAAACTCCTGAAAGTCGTCGTACAAAAAGCTGAGGCCCGTGCGGTAGGTGTGGGCGGTGTTATTCAACACGCTCTGAAACAGCAGTGTGGCCTGGCCGGTGCGTTGGGTGCCGTCGTAGCGGCGGGCCGTGCGGAGGGGGTTGTGGTTGCGCTCGTAGCCGAATGAATACGTCGAATTGAAGTCGTGGCTGGTGCCCGTCATCAACAAACCGAGGCTCTGGAAAGGGCGCGTGGGCCAAGTGTAGGAGGTTTTGGCGTAGGCGGTGTAGCGCCGGGTGCCTTGCGTGGTGCCGTAGTTGCGGAGGTAAGCATCGGGCTCGTCTTCCCGAAAAGCCAACTGCCCACCCTGCCGGGTTTCGCGCAGGGCACCGAGGCCGATTTCGCTCACCAAGCCCTTGTTGCCCTTGTACTTCCACTTGTTGAAGGCGTTGAGCTGGGTGGCCAGCGGCAGGTCGAGAAAGCCGTCGGCGTTGCGGTCGGTACGCTGGCCGAGGTGGTCGGTGTGGAGCAGCAGCGCCGTGCTCCACTTGGGCGAGAGTCGGGCCGAGGCGTTGAGGTTGAAGTCCGTCTTGCCCAGGTCGTTGGCGTAGGCGTTGAGTAGGAGTTGGTCGGTGTTTTCGGGTTCTTTGAGCTTCACATTTACCTGCCCCGACATGGCCTCGTAGCCGTTCACGACCGAGCCGGTGCCCTTGATGATTTCGATGCTTTCAATCCACGGTCCGGCCAGGTAGCCGAGGCGGTAGGGGGCGGCCAGCCCGCGCAGGGCGGGCTGGTTGTCGATGGTTAACAGGGAATACGCCCCGTCCAACCCCAGCAATTGGATTTGCTTGGCCCCGGATACGGCATCGGCGGTTGTGACCTCCACGGCGGCGTTGGTTTCGAAGCTTTCGGCCAGGTTGCAACAGGCCGATTTGGTGAGGTCGCGGCTCGAAATCACCTGGGTGTTGGTGGGCGTGAGGGCCGAGTAGGCGGGGGCGCGGGTGATGACGGTGACTTCGCCCAGCGCCGCACCAGGGCGCAACGCTGCCCGCAGGTACGGGCTGCCGGCGGCTGCCACCGCCAACGTATCGGGCGCGTAGCCCAGGGCCTGCGCCACTACGCGCGTGGCTGCCCGCGCCGGCCGGGCCAGCACGAAACGCCCCGTGCCGTCGCTCACCGCCGCCAGGGTGGGGGCGGGGGCTGCGGGGTCGTCGGGTAGCCAGCGCACTACTGCGCCGGGCAGGGGGTAGGCGGTTGCCGCGTCGCGGATTTCGCCGCGTACCACGGGTGCTTGTGCCCGGCCAGCGGTGACGCTGCTGACCAGTATTAGTGCAGGTAGTCCGCTGCTTACCAGCCACATTTTACCCAACGACCGCAGGGAAGCCCAAAATGGGCAAAAGCGAGTAAAGACACTGAGAATAAGGCGCGGCATGGTTGTCGGATAGGCCTTCAAATGTAATGTGGCGATTTTTTGGTTGCAGTCGCACACAAAAAATAAATAAAATATTTAATTAAAATTATGTATTTTTCTGAAAACTTCGGAAAACCCAGCGCTTTGCGAACCAAGCGGGATGCCCGTTGCCGGGGTGTGCAGTCAAACCGCTCGTTGCAAGCCGTCGTTACATTAACCTACGCCGCCCGGTGGTCGGCCAGTGCGGCCAAACGC
>JANYFQ010000255.1 GCA_025362615.1 Hymenobacter sp.
GCACCCTTCGGCAGCGAGTGTCGCGGTTGGTGCGCAAGTCACTGAGTTTTTCAAAGTCACTCGAAAATCACATCGGTGCAATAAAATACTTTATATGCGACTATAATAAAAAAATGGCAGCATTACATTTTTAGCACTACCAATATTTTATTGACTGACACCGCACAAATAGTGCCCTTGTTGCTGTCTGATGCTATCTACTCGGCGTTGAAGAAGTAACTTTACGGAACGGCAACCACCAGTTTTTATGACGACCGCGCAAAACATCCGCATTTACGAAATTTTGCAAAAGCACTTCGGGGACAGTGAGGAAGCGCGGGCTGTGGTTTCGGCCATTGAGGCCGTAGTTGATGAAAAAGTAACGGAGAAACAAACTGCGTTTGCCAGTGCCAATGCCAAAGATTTGGAGTTGATGAAAGCGGAGTTAAAAATGGAAATTGCGAACTCAAAAGTGGACCTGATTAAATGGACCTTCAGCTTTTTTGCGACGCTTACGCTGCTGATTATCGGGTTGTATCTGAAGTAGTTTGCTGCTGCTCGGGTTGAAAACCCGCGTTACCCGAGGCGGCGCTGGAGCAGGCCGCCAACGATTTCGAAGAGCCGTTGCGGCTCGTAGGTACGCCAGGGCAAGTCGTCGAGCTGACCACCGAAATTGACGTAGTTATCGACGTTGTACTGGTGCATTTCACGCAAGACGTGCTCCTGGAAATTGAGGCCGGCAATCCAGCCATCTTCCACGTCCTCAAACCATTCCTCGTAATAGTCGTCGTCGGAGCCGTGGAAGTTGAACACGTTTTCGCCCACGAGCACAAACTTGCGGATGCCCTCGTGAACCAGCACATCCACGATGTTGCGCTTGAGGTTCATCACGTCGTTCTCAATGGCATCGTTCCACTCGCCAATCAATTCGATGACGGCACTACCTAGCTCGTAATCAGCAAATAAAATCTTGCAAAACAGGGTTTCGGAGCCGAGGCTGTCCCACTGCGGGTGGATGTAGTAGCCGTAAATGGTATTGACGTAAGTGTCCAGGCTGTTTTCGGCTTCGAAGAGCGGCGAGCGCGGGTCTTCGGCAGCCGAGTATTGGTCAATCCAGTTGTAATGCGGTTCGATGGTGTGCATGGCAGGGCATTTGTTCAGCCCTGAAAAACGCGGGGGCGGGCAAATCGTTCGGTAGGGGCGGGGTTTGCCCTTGCATCAAGAGGCTGCCAGCGCCGCCCGCACCGAGCCATGCCGGGCCAACAACGCCGCTGCCGTTTCGGCGGTAACTCCTAACTCATCCATCAGCATCTGCCGCCCGCGCTCCACGAGTTTGTCGTTCGAGAGCTGCATATCGACCATTTTATTGCCCAGTACGTGGCCCAGGCGAATAAACGTGGCCGTGGTTATCATGTTGAGCACCAGTTTTTGAGCGGTGCCCGCTTTGAGGCGGGTACTGCCCGTAACGAATTCCGGCCCCGTGATAACTTCTACCGGAAATTCGGCCGCCGCCGCCACCGCCGACCCCGCGTTGCACACGATGCAACCCGTGGCCAGGCCCGCCGCCCGCGCCGCCCGCAGGCCGCCCACCACGTAGGGCGTACGGCCCGACGCGGCAATGCCCACCAGCACGTCCTGGGCCGTGGGGCGGTGGGCCTGCAAGTCGCGCCAGGCTTGGGCAGCATCGTCTTCGGCCCCTTCAACGGCCTGACGAATAGCGGTATCGCCCCCGGCAATCAGACCTACCACCACGCCCGCCGGCACTCCAAATGTGGGCGGACACTCCGAGGCATCTACCACGCCCAACCGCCCGCTGGTGCCCGCGCCAATGTAAAAAAGCCGCCCGCCAGCCCGCAACCGCGCCACCGTGGTTTCCACCAGCGCCTCGATTTGCGGCAACGCCAGGGCCACGGCCTGCGGCACGGTGCGGTCGAGCTGGTTCATCGCGGCCAAAAGCTGGGCGGTGGGCAGACTTTCGAGGTGCTGGTACTCGGAGGGGCTTTCGGTTGTCATGGGTGGAGGGGCAGAACTAAGTAGCTGATTTTAAAAGCCCAACGACGGGAAAATTGTCGAACACATTGGCGTTATGCGGGGCATCGCGGTCAAGCTCGGGGGTCAAATCCTGGCCGGCCCAGTGTTCGTAATGGTTGCCGCGCCGCCAGAGCCGCGAGCGGCTTACGTCGTAAATCCGGCCCTGGTAGGCCACCCAGATTTCGTCACGGTCCTGGCCGTTGCGAAGCGCGAGTTGGTTCTTGGTGTAAGTGACCATACGAATTTTAGCGCAGAGTTTAAAAAAGGGAACGGAGTTTCGCAGAGTTGATAGGTGGGCACGAACTCTGCGAAACCCCGTTCCCTCTTTTTAAACTCTGCGCTAAAAACTCACCCCAACAGCGCCTGCACCCGAATCCAGCGTTGCGGCAAGTCGCCCTGCGAGGCGTTCAAATAATCCTCGTAAGTGCATGGTATGACGCGCTTTATGCCGGAATCTCCGAGATTTTCGACTTCCATCCACCATTTATCGGCGCGGCGCGATTTGTAGAATACCAGTTTGTCGGGGTTGCCGGGCAGCACCACGGTGTAGGTCAGGAAGCGGAAGGTGCCGAAGCCATCTTCGGGTTTGCGGTGGTAGAAACCTTCGATGAAGTACCAGAGCATCGTGGCCAGTGTGTTGGCAGCCAGGCCGTTGGTGTCGTGTTCGGGACGGTAGCCGTAAAGGCCGAAGCTGCTGAGCTGGGCGTTGTGCCCGGCGTACCAGCAGAGTTGGGTAGCCTCCTCGTTGCCGAGGCCAAAGGAGTTGGCGGGCTGATAGCCAGGGGCGTCCTGCCAGCGCAGGGCGGCAATGTCGAAACTCAGGAAATCGGCTTGGCGCAGCAGCGGCTCGGCCAGCCGCCGGTCGGCCCGAATTTCGCCCACCGACATAGTTTCAAAGTGCAGTTTTTCGAGGGCGATGAGTACTTCAGGGGCAGTAAGGTATTGCTGGTGAGCCAAGTGCGCGACGCTGAAAATAAAATTTGGCTCATGCACCAGCAGGCGGCGCAGGTGGCTGGTGTCAGGCGTGGCGTTGGGGCCGGGTTCGGCCATGTCGGGGCGGGCATCCACCACGGCGAAGCTGATGGGGCGGTCGAGGGTTTCGTAGGCCAGAAACTGGCCGTAATCGAGGTCGTGCGAGCCGCCGAGCAGGATGGGCACCGTGTTTTCTTCGAGCAGGGCGGCCACAATTTCGCGCAGCCGCTGGTAGGTGTCGTGCAGCGTGAGGCCGGGGCGCAGGTTGCCCAGGTCCACGAAGCGCAGCGGGCCGCTGCCTTTTTGGAGCTGGTAGAACCGCTGGCGTACCTGGTCGGCCCCGCTGGGGCCGGGTGCGGGCGGGCCGGCGGTGCTGCCGCGCCATTCGTCGAGGCCAATGAGAGCAAGGTCGGCGGTTCGCCAGTCGGGAAAAGTCTCGGTGAAAAGCGTGGCATAAGTTGCCAGGGCGCTGGCCGAGGCACTGGGTTGTGGCTCTGGCAATGGGTCAAAAAACAGGGCCAGATTCATAGCAGAAAAAAAGAAATAACTGCCCAAAACTACGGCCAAAAGCCCGTTTTCAGGCTACGCGCGGGCCTGTTTTCCCTGCTACCAACCAATTGCAACGCACCTAACCCGTTGCCGGGCCGGACCCGAATGCGCACATTTCAGAAAATTAGCGTTTTATTTAACCCGCCAAACGGCGTAACCAGCCCACCCAACTTCTTTATGAACGTCAGCCGCTCCTTCGATATCCTGGCCCATCAAATTGCCACCACGCCCAAAAACGATGCCTTCACGGCCAAACTGAATGGCACCTGGACGCCCCTCAGCAGCCAGCAAATGCAGGACGCGGCCAACCTCGTCAGCCTCGGCCTGCTGAGCCTGGGCCTCAAGCACGGCGACAAAGTGGCCATCATCAGCATGAACCGCCCTGAGTGGATGATGGCCGACTTCGGCATTGCCCAAATCGGGGCCACCAGCGTGCCGATGTACCCCAGCATCACGGTTGAGGATTACAAATACATTTTTGCCGATGCCGGGGTACGGGCCGTGTTCGTGGCCGACCAAAAGCTCTACGAAAAGGTAATGGAAGCCATCGAAGGGCTTGACATCCCGGCCGAAAATATTTTCACCTTCGATAAAATCGCCGGTGCCCGCCACCTCGACGAGTTGCTGGCCCTGGGCAAAAAAGGCCAGGTGGCTGACTTAGAGCCCCTGAAAGCCGCTGTGCAGCCCGATGACCTGCTTACGCTCATCTACACCAGCGGCACCACCGGGCAGCCCAAAGGCGTGATGCTTACCCACGATAACCTGCTCAGCAACTGCCGGGGCTCGCAACGGTTTGTGCCCGTCAATAAAGATGATAAGGCACTGAGCTTCTTGCCGCTGTGCCATATCTTCGAGCGGATGGTGACGTACTTATACATGAACAATGGCGTGAGCATCTACTACGCCGAAAGCATGGAAGTCATCGCCGACAACCTGCGCGAGGTGCAGCCGCAAATCTTCACCACCGTGCCGCGCCTGCTCGAAAAAGTGTACGACAAAATCGTCGCCAAAGGCCACGACCTCGAAGGGGTGAAGAAAAGCCTGTTTTTCTGGGCCTTGGATTTAGGCCTGAAGTTCGATACCCAAAAGGACCAGGGCTTTTTCTACAACACCCAACTGGCGCTGGCCAACAAGCTCATATTCAATAAGTGGCGCGAAGCGTTGGGCGGCAATCTGCGCTGCATTGTAAGCGGCGGCGGAGCCTTGCAGCCGCGCCTGGCGCGGGTATTCTGGGCGGCCGGCATCCCCGTTATGGAGGGCTACGGCCTCACCGAAACCTCGCCCGTAATTGCCGTGGGCGGTTACGAGGCCGAAAACAACATGATTGGCACCGTGGGCCGCATTATCGACGGCGTGGAGGTGCAGATTGCCGCCGACGGCGAAATCCTCATGAAGTCGCCCGGCGTGATGAAAGGCTACTACAACAAGCCCGACCTCACGGCCGAGGTGTTCGACGGCGACGGCTGGTTTCACACCGGCGACATCGGCGAGCTGGTGAACGGTGCTTTCCTCAAAATCACCGACCGTAAGAAGGAAATGTTCAAAACTTCGGGCGGCAAGTATATTGCCCCGCAGGTCATCGAAGGCAAGCTTAAAGAAGACCCGCTCATCGAGCAGGCAATGGTGGTCGGGGCCGACCAGAAGTTTCCCTCCGCCCTCGTCATTCCTTCTTTCGCCGACCTCAAAGGCTGGTGCAAGCGCAACGGCGTGGCCGACGCTCCCAACGCCGAACTCATCAAGAACGAGAAGGTGGTAGCGCACTTCAACGATTTGGTGAAGCAGTACAACCAGAGCTTCGCGCAGTGGGAACAAGTTAAGCGCATCGTGCTGCTGCCGGAGTTGTGGACGGTGGAAACCGGCGAAATGACCCCCACCATGAAGGTGAAACGCAAGGTTATTACCGAGAACAACAAGGCAGCGATTGAGGGGCTGTATGCCTGATTTGTGGTTGAGCTACGATGGAATATTGCTACAATGCCTGCGACCATGTTGCGGGCGTTGTTGTTTGTTGTTAGTTTTGTGAAACTTTTTCCTAACTCGTTCATTTCAATGAAACTCGTTTCCTCATTTCTCTCGGTCGCAGTGGCGGCTACGCTGCTTTTGGGCGGTTGTAAAGGCAAAGACGGCGACCCAGGCCCGGCCGGGGCCACGGGTGCTCCGGGTACTGCGGGCGCTCCCGGCCCTACTGGTCAGAACTTAACGGGCAATATCACCGGCTTTGTCAATCCGGTTGACGAATTTGGTTCCCCGGTAGCCAAGGCGGGGGTGACGGTAACGGTTGACAACCTGACCCCTGCTGTTTCAGCCACGACCGATGTGGACGGGCGCTACACTTTATTGAACGTGCCTAGTGGAACGTACAACCTCACGTACAGCCGGCCAGGGCTGGCCACGTTCAAACGTTTCGCATTCGGGCACATCGGCGGAGCAGTCGCTTCTTACCTGGGTACATTCACGCTTTCGCAAGTATCTCAGTTGTTGGTTGGCTTATCGGCAAGTACCTTCGCAAACTCCAACATAAACATAGGGCTTTCATTTTCGAGTGCGCCGCCGAGGACCTCGTTTCCAGTTGCTCTGTTCGCCAGCCTCAGCCCAAACCTGACTCCATTGACAGGAACGCCGCTTGTTGTGACTAATTTTACCACAACACCGGCCACGACCAATTACCAGGCTGCGTTTTCTGTAGGGCGGGCAAACCTTAATAACGCTGGCTTTCCCTCGGGCAGTACCATATATTTGGCCGCCTACGGTTCTACCAGTTCCACCAGCGCGTATGTCGACCCCGCAACTGGGCGGGTTGTCTACCCAGCTTTGAATCCTGTTCCGTCCAATGTCGTCGCTGTCACGGTACCTTAGTTGAGCGTTCAGCTTTACCAAAACAGCAAAAGAAAGCCGCCCGAAACTTTTTCGGGCGGCTTCCTTTTAGCCCCAACTGTTATGCAAGCCGAATAATATTCGTAAGTTTACCGCACGTTCGCCCTCCCTTTTCGCCCGCGCCCGCCGATGAAACCAGAAGAAACCGTCGATTACAACATCAAAGTCGCTTGGCACGCCATCTCGCGGATGTACAATTCGCAAGCCATTCAGCACGACATCTCGACCAGCATCGGCTTCGTGCTGCTCAACATTGACCCTGAGCGCGGTACGCCCGCCACCAAAATTGCGCCCCTGCTGGGCCTCGAAAGCCGCTCGCTGACCCGTATTCTGCGGAGTTTAGAGGAAAAAGGACTGATATACAAGCAGGCCGACACCGTGGACAAACGCTCGGTGCGGATATTTCTGACGGAGCTGGGCCTGGAGAAGAAAGAGATTTCGCGCCAGACGGTGCGGCATTTCAACCTCAAGGTGCGGGAGAAAGTCAGTCAGGCCCAGCTTGATATCTTTTACAAAGTCGTGGGCCAGATAACGGGCATGATAGAAAGCCGTACCATGTTCGACGACTTCGTGCTGAAAATGCTGCGGCCCGAGCCGACGGTGTAACGGCCCGTGGCGCTTCCCGCCAAAGGCCGCTGCTTGGCCCGGCCCTGCAATCGTTTCCGCTGGCTGGCGGGGCTGCTCCTAAGTCATTAGCTACCCATTCACTCATTCGCTCACTCACTTATTCACTCATTGAAAGAATGAACCGAACCATCAAGAAAGTTGCCGTCCTCGGCTCCGGCGTCATGGGCTCGCGCATTGCCTGCCACTTCGCCAACATCGGCGTGCAGGTGCTCCTGCTCGACATCGCGCCCAAGGAACTGCTGCCCGACGAGGAGAAAAAGGGCCTGACGCTCGACGCGCCGGCCGTAAAAAACCGCCTCGTGAACGCCGCCTTGCAGGCCGCCATCGCGGCCAATCCTTCGCCGCTGTACCGCAAGAGCGAGGCGAGCCGCATCAAAACCGGCAACTTCGACGATAACCTTAAAGAAATTGTCGGTTGCGACTGGACGATTGAGGTCGTCGTGGAGCGGCTCGACATCAAAAAAAGCCTGTTTGAGCGCGTAGAGCAGTTCCGCAAGCCGGGCACACTCATCAGCAGCAACACCAGCGGCATCCCGATTCATATGATGACCGAGGGCCGTTCGGACGACTTCAAGAAGCATTTTTGCGGTACGCACTTCTTCAATCCGCCGCGCTACCTCAAGCTGCTCGAAATCATTCCGACGCCGGACACGGCCCCGGAAATCGTTGATTTCCTGATGCATTACGGCGACCTGTATTTGGGCAAAACCACGGTGCTGGCGCAAGACACGCCCGCTTTTATCGCCAATCGGGTGGGCGTTTTTGCCATCATGGACGTGGTGCGCATCATGCAGGAAACCGGCCTGACGGTGGAAGAAGTGGACAAGCTGACGGGGCCGGTGATTGGCCACGCCAAGTCGGCCACGTTCCGCACTTCTGACGTGGTGGGGCTGGATACGCTCATCAACGTGGCCAATGGGCTGGCCCAAAACCTGCCCGACGACGAGGCCAGGAGCGTGTTTGCGCTGCCGGAGTTCCTGCAAAAAATGGCCGCCAACAAGTGGTTGGGCGACAAAACCAGTCAGGGTTTCTACAAAAAGGTGAAGGGCGAGGGCGGCAAGTCCGAAATTCAGGTTTTGGACCTGAACACGCTGGAATACAAGCCCTCGGGCAAGGTGAAGTTTGCCACGCTCGAACTCACCAAGACTATTGAGCAATTGGGGTCGCGCTTTGCGGTGCTGGCGGCGGGCAAGGACAAGGCGGGCGATTTTTACCGCAAGATGTTTGCCGGGCTGTTCGCCTACGTCACCAACCGCATCCCCGAAATCACCGACGCGCTGTATAAGATTGACGACGCGCTGCGGGCCGGTTTTGGCTGGGAAATGGGGCCGTTTGAAACCTGGGACGCGCTGGGCGTGCAAGCCGGCGTAGACCTGATGGTCGCCGAAGGCAAGCAGCCCGCCGCTTGGGTGACAGAGATGCTGGCCGCCGGCCACACCTCTTTCTATCAAGTGAATGCGGCGGGCAAGAAGCAGTTTTACGACCTCGTGAGCAAGGCGTACCAGCCCATTCCGGGGGTCGAGAACTTCCTGATTCTGGACAACCTGCGGGCCACCGGTAAGGTGCTGTGGAAGAACCCCGGCGCGTCGGTGATTGACCTGGGCGACGGCATTCTCAACGTCGAATTTCACTCGAAGATGAACTCGCTGGGGCAGGACGTTATTCAGGGCTTGCTCAAAGGCATCGAGCTGGCGGAGAGCGGCTACCGGGGCCTGGTGATTGGCAACGACGGGGCGCAATTCTCGGCCGGGGCCAACCTGGGGCTGGTGTATATGCAGGCACTGGAGCAGGAGTTCGAAGAGCTGAACATGATGATTGCCCAGTTCCAGAACGCCATGATGCGGCTGCGCTATAGCAGCATCCCGGTGGTGGGCGCCCCGCATGGCCTGGCCCTGGGCGGCGGCTGCGAACTCAACCTGCACTGCGACAAGGTGGTGGCCGCTGCCGAAACCTACATGGGCCTGGTCGAATTCGGCGTGGGCCTCATCCCGGCCGGGGGCGGCACCAAGGAACTCACGCTTCGCACCGCCGCCAAGTACGAGGAAGGCGAGCCGGAGTACAACCTGCTCCGCAACACGTACATGACCATCAGTACGGCCAAGGTGTCCACGTCCGCCGCCGAAGCGTTTGACCTGGGCTTCATGCGCCGGGGCGACGAAATCGTGGTGAACAGCAACCGCGTGATTGCCGCCGCCAAGGCCGCCGCCCTCGAACTCGCCGATGCGGGCTACACCCAACCCGTGCAAAAAACAAACATCAAGGTCCACGGCCGTGGTGCGCTCGGGATGTTCAAGACCGGCGTGTACGCCAT
The DNA here is from genome assembly GCA_025362615.1 of Hymenobacter sp. Classification (GTDB taxonomy): domain Bacteria; phylum Bacteroidota; class Bacteroidia; order Cytophagales; family Hymenobacteraceae; genus Hymenobacter. Next base: position 9,344 of record JANYFQ010000255.1, read on the forward strand.
GCAGCAGGGCCACTACATCTCGACCCACGACCAGCTTATCGCCGACAAACTCGCCTACGTGATGTGCGGCGGAGACTTATCGAGCGCGACCGAAGTGTCGGAGCAGTACCTGTTGGACTTGGAGCGCGAGGCGTTCCTGAGTTTGTGCGGCGAGCGCAAAACGCTGGAGCGGATTCAGAGCATTTTGACCACGGGTAAGCCGTTGCGGAATTGAGAGATGAGACTGTGAGATATGAGATTGTGGGAGACTGGGTAAACCCCTAATTTTACCTCACCGCGCAATTTCCCACAGTCCCACTTCTCACAGTCCCACCTCTCACTTCCCACCATGCAGCACCGCTTTAAAGAGTTAAAGATTTGGCAGGCTGCGATAGACATTGCTGGCTTGACTTATGAGTGGTGTGCGGTGTTTCCCGCTGACGAGCGGTTTGGTTTGATTTCGCAAATGCGCCGCGCCGCCGTATCAATGCCTTCAAACATTGCCGAAGGCGCGGGCCGCGACAGCCAAAAAGATTTTGCCCGTTTCCTGGCAATAGCTAAAGGCTCGTCATACGAACTGGAAACACAGTTCATACTGGCAGCCCGTTTCAGTTACATCAGCGCGGAACAACTGCGGCTAGTCTGCGAGAAAATCGACCAGTGGCAGCGCATGATGTACACGTTTCGAAAAACATTAATCATTGACGCATGAGAAACCCGCTCATGTCTCACTTCCCATAGTCTCATGTCTCAACAAGCATACATCGTAGCCGGCTACCGCACGGCCGTGGGCAAGGCCCCGCGCGGCGGCTTCCGCTTCACCCGCCCCGACGACCTCGCCGCCGCCGTCATCAAGCACCTCGTGGCCGCCGTGCCCGCCCTCGACCCCGCACGGGTGGATGACGTCATCGTCGGCAACGCCGTGCCCGAAGCGGAGCAAGGGCTGCAAATGGGCCGCCTCATTTCGCTGCTGGCGCTGCCCATCAACGTGCCCGGCCTCATCGTGAACCGCTACTGCGGCTCGGGGGTCGAAACCATTGCCATGGCCGTGGGCAAAATCACGGCGGGCATGGCCGACTGCATCATCGCGGGCGGCACGGAGAGCATGAGCATGGTGCCCACCGTGGGCTGGAAAACCGTGCCCAACTACGCCCTCGCCATGCAGCACCCCGACTACTACATGGGCATGGGCCTCACAGCCGAAGCCGTGGCCAACGACTATAAAATCTCGCGCCAGGACCAGGACGAGTTCTCGTACCAGTCGCACCAGAAGGCCATCAAGGCCATTCAGGGCGGTAAGTTTGCGGGCAGCATCGTGCCCGTCACGGTCGAGGAAACGTACTTGGACGCGGCTTCGGGCAAGAAGAAAACCCGCTCCTACGTCGTGGACACCGACGAAGGCCCCCGCGCCGATACATCGGTCGAAGCCCTGGGCAAGTTGCGCCCGGTGTTCGCCGCCAACGGCTCCGTCACGGCCGGCAACTCGTCGCAAACCTCTGACGGGGCAGCTTTTGTGCTGGTGATGTCGGAGCGCATGGTGAAGGAGCTGAACCTCGAGCCCATCGCCCGCATGGTGACGTACGCCACCGAAGGCGTGGACCCGCGCATCATGGGCATGGGGCCGATAAAGGCCGTGCCCAAAGCCCTGCGCCAAGCTGGCATGAAGCTCGAAGACCTCGACCTGATTGAGCTGAACGAAGCCTTCGCCTCGCAGTCGTTGGCCGTCGTCCGCGAGCTGGGCATCGATGCCGACAAGCTGAACGTGAACGGCGGGGCCATCGCCCTGGGCCACCCGCTGGGCTGCTCGGGGGCGAAACTCTCCATCCAGTTGTTCGACGAGCTGCGCCTGCGC
>JANYFQ010000318.1 GCA_025362615.1 Hymenobacter sp.
CCGTTTCCGGCCACCCTGCACCTGCGGGCGCTCGACGTAGCCCGCAAGGTGGCAAAGGCCCGCCTGCTGAAGGACGGCACCCTGGATGCGCAGGCAGCGGCCGATTTTGTCACCAACAACGGCACCCCGTTCGGCGACCGCCGCCGGGCACTCAACACAGCCCCTGCCATCATCATCAACAACCCCGGCCAGTATTGAACGGTTGCGGTTATTTTACTTCTTCGTAATCAACGTATTCGCCGCCCTTGAAGCCGGTGGGGTTGTTCTTGGAAGATGCCGCCGTGGGCGGCACAAAGTCCACGCGCACCTCGCCCGGCTGCTGGGCTGCCCCGCTGGCATTGGCCCGATAGCCCGGCCCCGGCGGCGGCCCGCCAAATCCGTTGCGCATCTGCTTCCGCACGAAGCCGCTCAGCACCGTCCGCAGCACCAGCGGCAGCACGTAGCGGACGAAGAAAAAAGTGAAAAGCAGGAGTAGCCAGAAAGTCATCGCGGGGCAAAAATAACGGCCGGCACCAGCCAGCCGGTGCAAAGACGCGGTGCGGGCCGAAAGGTTTTACGACCTCCCGCGCTTCGCCGCGTAAAATTTCGGCCTCGTGCTTGCACCTGTTTCGCGCCAGGCGTTATCTTTGTGCTCCGGCAGCCCCAGGCCCCGCCGGCAGTTGCCGCTTTAGCTCAGTTGGTAGAGCAGCTCATTCGTAATGAGCAGGTCGTTGGTTCGAGTCCAATAAGCGGCTCATACATTACCCCCCGGAACGCCCGGAAAACCGCCCCTCACGTCGTGAAGGCTGTTTTCCGGGTTTTTTGCGTTCGGGGGAACCGGTACTCCTGGGGGCGAATACCGCCGGAACGAAGGGCGTAGCAATCAAGGCAGAGCACGGGTGGAAAAGACGAAGGCGCAGGGAACGCGGCAACGGCCCGCTTCTGGGCCGCTGGCCGCTTTTGGCCGGTGTGGACCTCAAGCGGGGTTGCCAACGAACCAGGGGCCGGCCGCTGCGGCACGATGGGGCATGAGAGCGATTTGATAACGTGTAAAAACAATTTCATAATCTACATTATCAGGTTGTTGGCTTAGCGGGCGGCTACCTTTGCGGCCTCATCAACCGTACCCTAACCAAGCTGTTTTTCATGGAAGAACTTCGTACTTTTAAGGCAGGGAGCGCGTGGCGCCGCTGCTGGAAACAAGTAGCAGCGGCGGGCCTGCTGCTGACCGCTACCGGCGGCGCGGCGCAGGCCGCGTCCTTCACGCCCGGCAACCTTGTGGTGGTGCGCGTGGGCACCGGCGCAGCCTTCGGAACCCCGGTTTCGCCCGTCACGACGCTGGGGGCGGCCGTGTTTTTGGACGAGTTTACGCCCACCGGGCGGTTGGTGCAGTCGCTGCCCCTGCCCACGGCGGTGAGCGGGGCCGATAAAGCCTTTGCATTGGCTGCCACGACTGGGTTTTCGACCGAAGGTGCGGCGACGCTCTCGACCGATAACCGCTACCTGGTACTGGGTGGCTACGACGCGGCCCCTGGGGCGGCGCTGGCTTCGTTTGCCAACAACGGCACCGGCCCGAGCTTCGTGCAGCCGTTGCGCGTGGTGGCCCGTATTGGGGCCGACGGCGTGACGAACACCGCCACGAGCTTCGCCAACAACCTCACCAACTCTTACACCCCGAACACGGGCATTCCGACCGCCACTACGCTGCAAGGCATCCGGGCCACGGCTTCGGACGACGGCAGCCGCTTTTGGGTGGTGGGCAGCACGGTGGCCACCGGCGGCACCGGGTACATTGCCCTGGGCGGCAGCAGCGCGACCCAGCTCAGCACCAACGTCACCAACAACCGGGGCATCAACATTGCCAACGGGCAGCTGTATTCCAGCTCGGCATCGGGCTTGTTTACCGGCGTGGACGCGGTGGGCACCGGCTTGCCGACGACGGCCAGCCAAACCACTGCCAACCTGTTCGGCAACGCCAGCGGCGACAGCGGCAGCAACGGCCCCAGCCCCTACGGCTTCCAGTTTTTTGACCTGGACAGCGGCATTCCGGGGGTGGACGTGTGCTACGTGGCCGATGCCCGCACGACCGGCACCGGCGGCGGCATTCAGAAATGGAGCAAGGTAGGGGCCACAACGTGGGTTTTGAACGGCATTCTGGCCTCGGCCGCCGGCCTCCAGACCATCACCGGGCAGCAGGTGAGCGGCGGGGCGGTCCAGCTCTTCAGCACCGCGCAGAGCGCCGTGAGCACCGCCGGCCTTTACACCGTGACCGACAACACCGGCTACAACGTGGCCCCGACCGGCACCCTGGTGCGGCTGGTGGCCCCGGCCGCCAACACCGCCTACCGCGGCGTGGCCTTCAGCCCGCAGGTGCCCAACCCGCCCATCACCGTGGCCCAGCTTTCGGGCAACACTTTTTGCGCCACCACGGCCCAGGCCATCACCGTAACGTACAGCCTCAACCAGACGTTTGGGGCCGGCAACACCTTTACGGCGCAGCTTTCGGATGCCAGCGGCAGCTTCGCCACGCCCACCGTGCTGGGCAGCGTGAGCGGCACCACGGCCACGCCCATCAGCGGCAGCATTGCCGCCGGCACGCCGAGCGGCACCGGCTACCGGGTGCGGGTGGTGAGCAGCAACCCGGCCGCGACGGGCATCGAGTCGAACCCCATCACCATCGTGAGCAACCCCACCGTGACGCTCAGCCCCAGCGGCCCGCAGGGCCTGGTGGCCAGCAACAACGGCACCACCCTGACCGGCACCGAAAACCCGGCCGTGAGCATCCCGGCCACGACGCGCCAGTTTTTTGTGAGCACCAACCCCGGCGGGCCGTTCACGACGGCCCTCGGCCCGGCCAACGCCGCGAGCTACACCCCCAACTTTGCCACCCCCGGCACTTACTACGTGGTGCTGACTTCGACCTTCGCCGGCTGCGGCGCGGCGACGAGCGCCCCGGTGCAAATCACCGTCGGCCCCAATACCTCGACGGCTACCATCGGCGTGAGCCAGGCGGGCACCGGCATCGGGAACGGCGGGAGCTTCAACTTCCTGGCCGTGACGACCGGCTCGGCCGGCACCCCGGTGGCCTTCACCGTCGCCAACACCAGCGCCACCGACCCGCTCAACATTTCGGGCATTGTGTTCAGCAATTCGCAGTTCGCCCTGAGCGGCGCGGCCCCGACCACGGTGAACCCCAGCACCTCGGCTACGTTGAACGTCGTCTTCACGCCCAGCGCCCAGGGTGCCCGCACGGGCAGCGTCACGATTAACTCGAACGACGTGGCCAACGGCGCTTACCTCGTCAATTTTACCGGCACGGGCAACGCTCCGGCCCCGACGCTGGGCAGCATTTTGCCGGCCAGCATTGTGGCGGGTATTCCGACGACCGTTACCTTCACCGGCACCAATTTCGTGAGCGGGGCCACGGTGAGCTTCAACGGCAGCACGCTGCCCACCACGTTTGTGAGCAGCACAGCCATCCGGGCCGTGGTCAGCCCGACGCTGGCCACCAGCGGCACCTTCCCGGTAACAGTGACCGTGCCGCCCCCCGGCGGCGGCACCACCACGACCCCGGTCGTGAACCTGACCGTGACGGCCAACCCCGGCGGCTTTTTTGAGCCGTTCGAGCAAACCCTCTACACCACTTACGCCCCCGGTAATCTGGCCTTTACGACTGGTAACTGGTACTTCAGCAACGCCCTGACCAGCAACAACGACGCCAACGACCGCAAGAACAACGCCCAGTCGGCCCGCATCCGCACCGAGGGCAACGCCCCCAGCCAGCAGGGCTACATCGCTACCAACTTCGACAAGCCCAACGGCGTGAACGCGGTGAGCTTTCAGGCCGCCGTGTACGGCGTGGAATCGACGACGACCGGCGGCATTCCCAACATCACGGCCGCAGCGGTGGCCGCCAACCTGGCCGCCAGTCAGCTTACGCTGGAGGTATCCAACGACGGCGGCAGCACCTGGACGGCCGCCACTCGCACCATCGGCCCGCTCACGGCCACCCTCGCTTCGTATTCGGTGACGGGCCTGAACGTGGCCGGCAACGTGCGCCTGCGCCTCCGCAACACCAGCACCATTACCAGCGGCAGCACCAGCGCCCTTGTCCGGTTGAATGTGGACGACGTGCAGCTCACCGACTACACCGCCACCACGGCCGCCGCCACCGACCTGACCGTGGCCGGCCCCCAAACCCTGGGCGCGCCCACCTACCGCAACGTCACCATCAACAGCGGCGGCACCCTGGCCCTGAACGGCAAGCTGACCGTGACCGGCACCCTGACCCTGAACAACGGCGGGGCCCTGACCCTGAACGCCGACGTACCCAGCGTACCGGCTTACACCAACGCCCCGGCCCTGAGCCAGGGCGGCCTGGGTGGCAGCGGCAGCCTGAGCGCCGCCGCCGGTAGCACCGTGAACGTGCTGACCACCGTGGCCACTGCCCAAATCACCAACACCGGCGGCCGCAACCTGAGCGCGGCCACCTTCAACTACAGCGGCACCGCCGCCCAAACCGGCCAGGACCTGCCCGCCACCGTGGCCGGCATTGCGGTAAACAACGCCGCCAACGGCCTGACCCTGACCCAGCCGGTGGCCGTGACTCAACTGGTGAACCTGCAAAGCGGCGACCTCGACACGGGCGGCTTCGGCTTCGTGCTGCGCTCGGTGGCCGGCGCGGGCACGGCCCTCATCGACAACACCGGCGGCGGCGTGACCGGCACCGGCACCATGCAACGCGCCACGGACAACAACGCGCCGGGGGCCGTGGGCTACCACCAGTACAGCGCCCCGGTGAGCAACACCACCGTGGCCGACCTCGACGTGCCGGGCACGTTCACCAACTCGTTCAACACGGCCTACAACGGCGCCACCAGCCCCAGCAGCACCGTGCCTTTCCCGACGGTGTTTGGCTACGACCAGGCCCGCCTCGTCACCTCGCCCGCCGTGGGCGGCGACGCTTTCAGCAAGGGCTGGTTTGTGCCCCTGGCCGGGGGCGGCAGCCCGATGGAAATCGGCAAGGGCTACACGGCCAACATCCCCAACGCGGCCGTTGTCGATTTTGTCGGCACTTTTAATAATGGCTCCCTGAGCGTGACTGGCCTGAGCCGGGGCCTCGGTTCCGAAGCCGGCTGGCAGCTCGTGGGCAACCCGTACCCCAGCCCCCTGAACTGGGACAACGTGGCCGCCAGCCGCCGGACGGGCCTCGACGGGGCCATGTACGTCTTCAACTCCACGGGCCGCTACGCCGGCACCTACCGTACCCGGCAGGGCGGCGTGGGCGACTCGCCGCTGATTGTGGCCGGCTCGGGCTTTTTTGTCCGCACCCTGCCCGGCCAGACCGGAGCCATCAACTTCGAGAACAACGACCGGGTGAAGACCTTCGGCACCCAGCCCGCCTTCGGCCGGGGCACCGCCGATGCCCGCCCCTTGCTGGCCCTGACGCTGGCTAACGCCGCCAATACCCTCGCCGACGATGCTTACGTCTATGTGCAAGCCGGCGCCACGGCCGGGGTGGACGCTGGTTTTGATGCCAGCAAACTGACCAACCCCAGCGGCCTCAACCTGGCCGCTCTGGCCGGCACCGAGCGCCTGGCCATCAACGGCCTGCCGTTGCTGGCCGGCCCCACACTCGTGCCCCTGACGGTGGCCGTGCCCGCCGCCGGCAGCTACGTACTTACGGCCGGCCAACTGGCCAACTTCGGCGGCACCACGGTGGTGCTGCGCGATGCCCTGGCCGGCACCCGCACCGTGCTGGTGCAAGGCACGGCCTACCGCTTCGCGGTGGCTGGCACGTTGGCCAACGGCCGCTTCGTGCTGGAACTGAACCCGGCCGCCGCCCCGCTGGCTTCGGCGGCGCAAGCCCTGGCGGCGCAGGTGCAGGTGTACCCCAACCCGGCCCACGGCCGCTTCACGCTTACCCTGCCGGCCGGGGCCGGCCCGGCCCAAGCCACCCTGCTCAATGCCCTGGGGCAGGCAGTCGTCACCCGCACCATTGCCCTGACGGTGGCCGGCGCGACGAGCGAATTCAACACCACGGCCCTGCCCACGGGCATCTATGCCCTCACGCTCAAGCTGGGCCACGACACCGTGACCCGGCGCGTGGTGGTGGAGTAAGCTACCCATTTCCGCAAGCCCGGCCGAATTCTTTTCGGCCGGGCTTTTGGATGAAAAACGATGTTGCAACTGCTCCCGCTTCGGGCAGAAATCAATCTGGAAAACCTTTTTTGACTCGTATGAAATCTTTTCTCCTCCACAATTTGCCGCCGGTACTGACTTTGGTGCTTTGTGCCGTCGTCGTAGCCTCGGCCCAGCCCGGAAACGGGGGGCCGATGGGCAACCTGGTTCTTGCCCCGATTGACGGCGGCGCGTCGCTGCTACTCGCCGGGGGCCTGGCCTACGGCGCCCGCAAGCTCCGGGCCCTGCGCGGCAAAAAAGCCTAGCTCGGCGGCTTGCGAAAAGCGACGACCCGGTTGGGTGCTTCCGCTGCTCTACGGGCTTATCTGCTGTTTTTACAGGGTTTACGCACTGATTTGCAGAAGTCATTTCACGATTCTGCGTAATTCCTATTTTTTTCACTCTGATGCGGTTGGCGCGGGGCACAGCTCTGCGCCACTGTTTTTACTTGCCATTTCATGACTTCTTTCTTCTTCTTTTCTTCTGTTTCCTGCCGGTGGGGTTGGGCGGCGCTGGCGCTGGCGTTGGTGCCGGCCGTGGCCGTGGCGCAAGCCCCCACCGTTGTCGGCCGCAGCCCTGCCCGCCACGCTGCGGCTGCGCCCCGGAGCGGGGCGGTGGGCATTACGTTTTCGCAGGCCATCGGCACTGCTTCGGCAGGCAATGTGCGCGTGTTTGGCAACGAGCGGCGCGGGCGGCGCGGCGCGGTGGTGAGCGGCGGCGGCACCACCGCCCTGAGCTTGCTGCCGGCCCAGCCCTTCGCCCCCGGCGAGCAGGTGAGCGTGAGCATTCCGGCCACGGTGCTGGGCACGAGCGGGGCGGCCGTGGCCAAGCAAGTGTACCAGTTCACGGCCGCTGCCGGCCGGGCCACGGCTACCTTTAGCGGCACCACCAACCTGACCACCGGCCTGCGGGCCTACGATGTGGTAGCGGCCGACTTCAACCAGGACGGCCGCACCGATTTGGCCGTCGTGAACGGCAACGCCGGCTCGGTCAGCATTCGCCTCAACCAGGGCAGCGGCCTGGCCTTTACGGCGGCCGCCGATGTGCCGGTGGGGGCCTCGCCCCTGAGCATTGCCACCGGCGATGTGGACGGCGACGGCGACCTCGACCTGCTCGTGGCCAACCAAGCCGCCAGCACCGTCAGCATCCGGCTCAACGACGGCACCGGGGCCTTTGCCGGCACCACTGATTTGGCCGTGGGCAGCACGCCGTACTTCGTGGCCGTGGGCGACATGGACGGCGACGGCGACCTGGACCTGCTGTCGGTAAACTTCTTCGATACAACCGTCAGCCTGAGCCGCAACAACGGCACGGGCACCTTTGCCACGCCCAGCAGCATTGCCATCCCGACGCGCAGCAGCAGCCTGGCCCTGGGCGACGTAGACAACGACGGCGACCTCGACCTGGTGGTGTCGAACCAAAGCACGGCCACCGTGGCCGTGCGCCTCAACAACGGCAGCGGCTCCTTCGCGGCCGGCACCCCGGTGCCCATCGCCGACGGCCCGTTGCGCGTGGTGCTGGGCGACCTCAACGCCGACGGCAACCTTGATTTGGTGACGGCCAACGGCACCGGCAGCACCTTGAGCGTACGCCTGGGCAACGGCCTGGGAGCCTTTGCCGGTACACTCAACGTGCCGGCCGGAGCCGCCCCCGGCAGCGTGGGCCTGGCCGACCTCAACGGCGACGGACTGCCGGATTTATTCGCCACCAAGCCCAGCCTCGGAGCCGTGGGCACGTACCTCAACCTGGGCAGCGGCATCTTCGGAGCCGGCACCGACGTGGCCGTTGGAGGCTTCGCCTTTCAGGCGGCGGCGGCCGACCTCAACGGCGACGATGCCCTCGACCTCATCAGCGCCAACCAACTGGCCAACACCGTGAGCATCCGCCTCAACCAAGCCCTGCTGGCCGCCCGCCCGGCCGCCGCGCTGGCCCTGGACCTGTATCCCAACCCCGCGCACGACGTGCTGCACCTGCGCCTGCCGGCGGGCGGTGGGCCGGTGGCCGTGGAATGGCTCGATGCCCTGGGCCGGGCCGTGCAGCACACGACGCTCGCGGCCACGGATGGGGAGCTTAACCTGCCGGTGGGCGGACTTGCTCCGGGGCTGTACGTGCTGCGCGTGAAGTCCGGCAACGCCGTAGCTACGCGCCGGGTGGTGGTGGAATAGGTGGTGCAGTAAACAACTGCTGTTATGCAATTGGGTGAGCTGACGCGGGGGTGTGCCCCACGCCAACTCACCCAATTGCATTAAGTTATAGGACTTATGCACTCGGCGAAATTTGCCAACCGCGAAGCGGTGATATGTTGGTGGTAGCGGCATGAAAGTCAGCCCCAAGCCGCGAAACGGTGACACCTCCCGCCCTTGATAGGTGCCACCGCTTCGCGGGTGAGAAACGCAATACATAACTTGACTACCAACATGACAACGCTTCGCGGTTAAATGGAGTGTGTAAGTCCTAACTGATGCTACGCGGGCAATTCGAGCGTTTTGTGCTTCAGGTTGTTTCTCGTTGCCTGTTGCCTGTTTCTTGTTTCTTGTTTCTCGTTTCTTGTTGCGTTAGTGCCTCAAAAACCGCCCAGGAACCGCCAACAAGAAACAAGAAACAGTCCGCGCAACAGCAGGTCCTAAATTAAACAGCTGCGCTATTCCAACACTTGCAGGCGTAGGTTGGCGGCTACGGCTGTGCTGCCCGCTACCTGCACCTGATAAACGCCCGGCGCGAAGCCCGCCAGCGGTAGTTCAGTGGTGGGGGCCGGCGCGGCCACCTCGCAGACGAGGCCGCCCGTGGCCGCGTACACCCGCACCACCCGGCTGGCGTCGGCGGTGCCGAGGAGCAGCGTGGCCCCGGCTACCGGGGCCGGGTTGGGGTAGAGCGCAAAGGCCACGGCGGCTGGCTGACCCACGGCCACGGGCACCACTTTGGAGACGGTTTCGCGGCCGTCGTCGTCGCGTTGCCGCAGGCGGTAGTAAAGCGTCTGGGCGTGCTGGGCCGCGGCTTCGTTGTCGGCAAACGAGTACGAGTGCGGGCCGTTTTGACTGCCAGCTACTACCTGGCCCACAGCAGAATAGCTGCTTTCGCCGCCCAGCGAGCGTTCGATGGTGAAGCCCTGGTTGTGGCGCTCGGTGGCGGTGCGCCAGGTCAGGAGGGCTGCGCCTTTCGTCCAGCAGCCGGCAAAGGCCGTTAGCTCCACGGGCAGGGGCGCGGCGGGGGTGATGGTGGTCGGGAAGCCGGTGGGCCGGTCGTCGGCAAAGGCATAGTACACGCGGGTGCCCAGCAGGGCCGCCACGCCGTGGGCAACTTCTATTTCCACCGAGGCAAAGGGGCGTGTTGTGTTGAAAAAAACTTCCTGGCGGCCATCGGGCAGCAGCGCCACTTGCAGCAACGACGACCCCCGGCGGCTTTCGAGCAAGTAGCCGGCGGCATCGTAGGTGTTGATGATGAGCGCATTGAGGGCGCCGGCGTCGAGCAGGCCGCTGCCGGCGGCCAGCACGATGCCGGCGCGGTTGCCGGCCGCGCCCGGCGTGGTCAGGTCGAGGCGCAGGCCCAGGGTGCTGAGTACGCCCACCGGCACGTTGAGGCTGGCGTAGGAGGTGCTGCCGGTGTTGGCATCGGCGGCGGAGGCGGCGTTGCCGACGCTGCACCCCACGCACAGGGCGGCCGAAAAGCTGGCCTCGGAGTGCCCGGCGGGGTCGGCGAAGTTGGAGAGGGCCGCCGTGCTGGCCAAAAACGTGCGCGGCTCCACCCCAAAACCGTAGTAGAGGCGCAGGTTGTCGAGGGCCGACACCGCCCCCACCCGCTCGATGGATACCTCGTCGAAGGGCAGGGTGCTGCGGAAGCTCACCTGCGTTTGGCCGTTGGGCAGCGCCGTGAGCTGCAAGGCGTTGAGGCCAACCACCGACTCCTGGGCCACGCCGTTGCGGAAGGTGCGGATGCGCAGGCCGCCCAGGGCGTTGAGGTCAAGCAAACCGGCCCCGCCCACTACGAAACCCGCGAAGTAGCCCGCCGGGGCGGTGCCTTCCAACCGCACGCGCAGGGTGCTGGGGCAGGCCACCGTGGCCAGGCTGCCGAAGCTGGCGTAGTTGCTCAGGTCGGCATCGGCGGCGCGTTCGGGGTGGTCTACGTCGGTGTTGGCGCACACCACCACGGGGCCGCTGCCGGTGCTGCCCGCCGTGCTGAAATTGCCGGCCGTACTGCCGAAGCGCGACACGTAGCCCGTCACGGTTTCCTGCCGGTTCACGGTGGCTCCGTAGGCGTAAAACACCCGCGCCACGTAGGTCAGGCTGGCCCCGTCAATTTCCAGCTCAACCTGATTAAAGGCCAGGTTGGTAATAAACTCAAGCTGCGAAGGCCGGGCTTGTCCTTGCAGCGCCCCCCGCGCCACGGCCACATCCAGCAAGCGGGTTTCCTGCACCACGCCGTTGAGCAACGTCCGCAGGCGCACGTCGCCCAGGGCTTGCACATTGAGCAGCCCGGTGCCGTTGGCCACCACCAGGCCCGCCCGGCTGCCCGCCGCCGCCGTGCCCGACAGGGTCAGGCGCAGGCGCACGGCCGCCACGGTGTTGGTGTAGAGCAAGGCGTAGTTGTTGAGGTCGGCATCGGTGGCCCGGCTGGGTTGATAAACGCCGCCGCAGGCCAGCACCACAGCGCACTCGGCGCTGGCCTGGTGGCCGGCGTTGATGTTGGAATACAGCACGACCGGGGCCGCCGCTACCGGGGCCAGCGCCCGCAGCCACCCGGCCAATACCAGGAGGGAAAACAGCCCGCCCCGCCGGGCCAGGCAACGGGCGGCGTGCCCAAACAAGCGAGAAAATGGGAAGAAAGTCATGGCCCGAAGAAAAAAGGTTGAGGTTTTTCTGTTCTCCCTGCAAGGCTGCGGCCCCAATTATACGACACTCATTACTAGCTGCTTGAAAAATAAACTTCTTCTAATACTTGTCGCATTTTGCGAATTTTAGTGCCAAAACGGGATGCCCTTATTATGTCTTCCAGCCAGCAATTCGGGTAATTCACGGCCCGGCAAAAGCCGTTGAGCGAAAAAAACCGTAGTTTTAGCACCCGACGACGGCAATGCTTTCAGCCTTTTCCGCTTTCACCCATTGCGTACCGCACACCGGCCGCAAGCACTCGCTCTACTCCCTTATTTTACCTCTCCCCGGCACCATGTTTTTTCTGCAATGCCTCTCTCCGCCTCTCTTTCCATCTTCGTCGTCGAAGCCTACGACGACTACGCCGGCCGGCTGCTGCACCGGCTGAGCCAAAACCCCGACCACCGCGTCCGGCGCTTTGCTACCGCTCGCGCCTGCCTTGCCCAGCTCGCCGAAACGCCCCAGCTCGTCGTCCTTGATGCCCGTCTGCCCGACGTGTGCGTGCGGGAGGTGCTGCGCTGCCTTCGGGCGCAACTGCCCCAGGCAACGCTGGTGGTGCTCTCGGCTCAGAACGATGCCGATACCGCCGTGGCCATGCTTCGTAATGGGGCGCACGACTTTCTGGTGAAAGACGACACCGCCCTCGACCGCCTCTGGACCGTGGCGAACGCCGTGGCCCGGCAGGTGCCGCCGCCCGCTGCCCCCGGCCGCCCGGCCGCCCCGGCGCAAGTTGCCATTCTGGGGCAGCACCCGGCCATGCGGCAGTTGCAGCACCTTATTGCCAAGGCGGCGGCCACCCACATTACCGTCAGTATTGGCGGCGAAACCGGCACCGGCAAGGAGCTGGTGGCCCGCGCCATTCACCAGCAGTCGGCGCGGGCGCAGCAGCCCTTCGTGGCCCTCAACATGGCCGCCATCCCGCACGAGCTGCTCGAAAGCGAGTTGTTTGGCCACGAGAAGGGGGCTTTCACCGGGGCCGCCGCCCGGCGCATCGGGCGGCTGGAGGAGGCCCACGGCGGCACCCTGTTTCTGGACGAAATTGCCGACCTCAGCCTCAGTTTGCAGGCCAAGCTCCTGCGGGTGCTGCAAGAGCGCGAAGTGACCCGCTTGGGCGGCACCAAGGCCGTGCCCTTCGACGTGCGCCTGGTAGTGGCCACCCACCGCGACCTGCTGGCCGAGGTGCGGGCGGGCCACTTCCGCGAAGATTTGTACTACCGCCTGCTGGGCCTGCCCATTGCGTTGCCGCCCCTGCGCGAGCGCGGCGACGACGTATTGCTGCTGGCCGATGCCTTCAACCGCAATTTTTGCCAGCAGCAGCACCTGCCGCTGCGCCCGTTGGCCGCCTCGGCCCGGCGGCTGTTGCGTACCCACCCGTTTCCGGGCAACGTGCGCGAGCTGCGGGCCGTGGTGGAGCGGGCCGCCGTGCTTGCCGACGGCAACTGCCTCGAAGCCGACGATTTTTTAATGACCGACGCGCCGCTCGTGGCCGACCCGGACTGCCTGCACTCGTTGCGGGCGCAAACCACGGCCATTGTGCAGCGCTGCCTCGCCGAAGTGGGCGGCGACGTGCAGGCCGCTGCCCAGCGCCTGGGCATCAGCCGCTCCACCATTTACCGCATGGTGCAGCACAACACCGGACTTAACTGACTGATGTTACGCGGTGACGCTTTGGCGCGGGCCTCCAGGCCCGTGCCGACTACTTTGGGGGCCGCTGGCCCCAATCGTTGAACGATGCGTGTTGGACGAGCGGACGATTTCGGCCTGGGGTACGGG
>JANYFQ010000320.1 GCA_025362615.1 Hymenobacter sp.
CTCGCGTTGAACGGTGCCGTTCTGGGGCAGCCTACGCGAGACCCCTCCGGTGGCAGCACAGCTTGGTGGTACAGATGTTTCGGGGCAGCCTACGCGAGGCGAAGCAGGAGCTTCGCGGTACAAGTGCTGGCGTTACCGGGCCGGCAGGTCGTTGTAATTCAGAAACTCAAGGCTTTCGTTTTTAATCTGGCCCTGCGGTATTCCGTCCTTCACGCCCTGCGAGATTTTGCGGACTAACACGCCCACAATCGCCTGCCGGAAGCCCAGCTTTTCGGCCATCATGATGCAGAAATCCATCTCGTTTTCGTCCACAATGCCGTCGGCCAGCATCATGTGTACAAGGTCGTAAATCTGGTCGAAGCGTTCGGAATCGGTGTCGGGCAACTCGGCGCTTACTCCTTTGGCCCCCGATACCAGTTCTTTTACTTCGCTCTCGCCCAGGCCGTTTTTCTTGCCTACCGCCAGAATGAAGGCCATTTCGCGGGCATCAATGTGGCCATCGGCTTTGGCCAGGGCCGCCAGATTGAGCAAGTGACCTTTGATTTTTTTTGCCGACTCGTTTTCGAAGAGACCGAACATAACTGAAGAGGTTTGGGGAGGTGAGAAAAAAACCGGCCCGGCGGGCCAACCGCCGCACCGAATGAGACCGTTAAGGTACAAGCTTTGCTTCGGGTTTGCAAATAACCTACGCAAAGCATAAAAAAAAGATAACCGGCCGCAACCGATTGCGGTCGCACGGGCCGCAGTTGGTGCGTACCCGGTGGCCGACCTTTGCACGTTGGGCGGCGCAACACAAATGCTAATCGGCTATTAATGCACTGAACATGAAAAGAATAGCGGTTTTTACCAGCGGTGGCGACTCGCCCGGCATGAACGCCTGCCTGCGGGCGGTGGTGCGCACGGCCACTTACCACGGCATTGAAGTGTACGGCATCATGCGGGGCTATTCGGGCATGATTAAGGGGGAATTTGTCAAGCTCGACTCGGCCTCCGTTTCCAACACGGTGCAGAAGGGCGGCACCATCCTAAAGTCGGCCCGCTCGCAAAAGTTTATGACCAAAGAAGGCCGGCAAGAGGCTTTCGACCAGCTTGTCAATCACGGTATTGAAGGTTTGGTGGCCATCGGCGGCAACGGCACCTTCACTGGGGCCATGATTTTTGAAGAGGAGTTTGGCATCCCGACCGTCGGCGCACCGGGCACCATCGACAACGACCTCTACGGCACCGATTACACCATCGGCTACGACACGGCCGTGAACACGGCTTTGGAGTGCATCGACAAAATCCGCGACACGGCCGACTCGCACGACCGCTGCTTTTTTATCGAAGTCATGGGCCGCGATTCGGGCTACATTGCCGTGCCCTGCGCCATCGGCGGCGGGGCCGAAATCGTGATGGTGCCCGAGACCCAGATGAGCGTCGAGTCGGCCATCGAAACCCTGCAAACGGGTTGGAAACGCCACAAAACGTCCTTCATCGTCATCGTCGCCGAAGGCG
Source organism: Hymenobacter sp. (assembly GCA_025362615.1). Taxonomy (GTDB): domain Bacteria; phylum Bacteroidota; class Bacteroidia; order Cytophagales; family Hymenobacteraceae; genus Hymenobacter. The sequence goes on from JANYFQ010000320.1 coordinate 1,498, forward strand.
ACGAGGAAGGCAACGCCCAGGCCGTGGCCGCCAAAGTAAAAGCCGCCATCCCGCAGCTCGACACCCGCGTGTCGGTCATCGGCCACATCCAGCGCGGCGGTGCCCCCACCGCCGCCGACCGTCTGCTGGGCTCCCAAATCGGCATCGCCGCCGTCGAGGGGCTGATGAACGGCATGAAAAACGTCATGGCCGGCATCGTGGACCGCAAGCTGGTGTACACGCCCTTTACCGACACCATTAACAAGCGCAAGCCTCTCAACCAGAGTTTTATGCGGATGGTGGAGATATTGTCGGTGTAGTGCTCAATGAGTGAATGAGCGGATGAGCGGATGAGCGGATGAGTGAATTATTAGTCTGGTAACGTGAGGGAAAGCATTGCCAACTAACAATTCACTCACTCGCTCATTCACTCATTGACAAAAATCCACCCATACCCCGCATCCCGTCGCAGCCAGGTGAGTTGGCGTTTGGCGTAGCGGCGGGTGTTGCGTTGGAGCAGGCGCACGGCTTCGGGCCAGTCGTAAGCCCCGTCAAGAAAGCCGAAAATTTCCTGGTAGCCCACGGTTTGCAGGGCGTGGTGGTGGCGGTAGGGGAGGACGTTTTTTACTTCGTCGAGCAGGCCGGCGGCCAGCATTTGCCCGACGCGCTGGTTGATGCGGGCGTACAATTCCTCGCGGGGGCGGGTGAGGGCCAGCTTTACGACGCGGAACGGGCGGGTGTCGGCCGGGTTGTTTTGGGTGTGAAAGCTGGAGAACGGCCGGCCGGTGCCGCGCCCGATTTCCAGGGCCCGCACGATGCGTTGGGGGTTTTGGCGGTCGATGCGGGCGTGGGCTACGGGGTCGGTGGCGGCCAGCTCGGCCACGAGGGCGGGCAGGCCGTGGGCAGCCAGTTCGGCCAGGAGCTGCTGGCGCACTTCGGGCGGCACGGCGGGCAGCTCATCCAGGCCGTCGGTTACGGCTTGCAGGTAGAGGCCCGAGCCGCCGGTGAGGAGGAGGAGCGGGCGTTTTTGAAACAGTTGGTCAAGCAGTTGCAGGCAATCGGTGGCGTAGCGGCCGGCGCTGTAATCGTCGGCCACCGAGTGGCTGTCGATGAAGTGGTGCGGAATATTTTGCTGCTCGGCGGGCGTGGGTTTGGCCGTGCCGATGCTCAGTTCGCGGAAAAATTGGCGCGAATCGGCGGAGATGATTTCGGTGCTAAACTGCTGCGCCAGGGCCACGCAAAAGGCGGTTTTGCCCACGGCCGTGGGGCCGGCAATGGTGAGTAACACCGGGCGCGGGTCGACGGCGGTGGGAGCGAGGCGGGCCAGAATGGAATCGGGAAGTAGCGACACGGGAAGTTGGCAACGAGCGCCGCGAAAGATTCGGCGGTGGTAAGTAAATGTCGTTTGGCAGGGCGGCCGCTACGGCGTGGGGGGGAGCGGTGCGGCGGGCGGCGGCGGGGCCGGAGCCATGCCCGTAATGCGAAACTCGACGCGGCGGTTGAGGCGGCGGGTATCTTCCTGCTCGTTGCTGGCCAGGGGCTCGGCCCCGCCCAGGCCCAGGCCACCAATGCGGTCGGGGGCCACGCCGTGGGAGGTGAGGTAAGCCTTCACGGTGGCAACCCGTTCTTCGCTGAGCAGCACGTTTTTCTCGGGCGGCCCCACGTTGTCGGTGT
>JANYFQ010000341.1 GCA_025362615.1 Hymenobacter sp.
ACCGGGCTTTGAAACACGATGCCGACATCACTGACCGGTCCGTTCACGGGCTTGCCATTGACTTCAATGCTGCCACTGCTGACCGCGTGCAGCCCGGCCACCAGGCGCATGAGCGTGGACTTGCCCTTGCCGTTGGCCCCGATGAGGGCAATTTTGTCGCCCCGCTCGATGTGGACGTGGGTGTCGCGGAAGATGATTTTCTGGTCGTACTTCTTCGTCACGTGCTCCATGCGGAGGATGTGGCGGCCCGGCTCGACCTTGAACTGGAACTTCATGTTGATTTTGGCCGCGTCGGAGGCCACGTCCTCAATGCGCTCCAGCTTATCCAACGCCTTCACGCGGCTTTGGGCTTGCTTGGCCTTGCTGGCCTTGGCCTTGAAGCGCTCGATGAAGCGCTCGGCAGCCCGGATTTGCGACTGCTGGTTCTCGAAAGCGCCCTTCTGGATGAGGTTGCGCTCCTCCTTTTCTTCGAGGTAGTAGGAGTAGTTGCCGGCGTAGGGCACGAGCTTGCCGCCGGTTACTTCGACGGTGGTGTTGGTGGTGCGGTCGAGAAACTCGCGGTCGTGGCTGACGATGACGACGGCGCCTTCGTAGTCGGCCAGGTAGTTCTCAATCCACTTGATGCTGGGCAGGTCGAGGTGGTTGGTGGGTTCGTCGAGGAGTAGCAGCGAGGGCTGCTGGAGCAGGATTTTGGCCAGCATGACGCGCATTCGCCAGCCACCCGAAAACGACTTGAGCGGCTTGGGCAACTCGTCGGTACTGAAGCCCAGTCCTTCGAGGATTTCTTCGGCGCGGGCCTGCATGGTGTAGCCGCCCAAGGCCTCGAACCGCTCCTGCAAGTCGGCCAGTTTTTCGACCAAATCGTCGGCGTAGTTGTTCTCGAACTCTACCAGCACGGCATCTATCTTGTGCTGCAAATCAAGCGCCTCTTCGAAGGCTTGCAGGGCCACGTTGAGAATGGACTCGTGGGTGTCGTAGCTGAGCAGGTCTTGGTTCAAGAAACCCAGGCTCACGTCTTTGGCCATCGAGATAGAGCCGCTGTCGGCCTTGTACTCGCCCACGAGCAGGCGCAGCAGCGTGGACTTGCCGGTGCCGTTGAGGCCGATGAGGCCGATTTTGTCCTTCGGCTTGATGTGCAGGCTGGCCCCGTCGTAGAGGGCGCGGGAACCGAAGTGGAAGTCGAGGTCGGAGATGGAAATCATGGTCTTGCAAAGGTACGGCGAGGTGGTTTCGCACAGAGTTGGGGGCGGCAAAAAGAGTTTTCAGGCGGTTTTTCGGCGGGCGGTAGGCACAGGGCCTGGCAGTGGCGGGCGGCGGTGTATTTTTGGCGCATGGAAACCAACGATGCCCTGGGCGAAGCCGTGCTGGCGGGCTTTCGCCACAACTTCCGGCAGTACAAAGCCCTGGCCGACGGGGCGTTGGCCAAGCTTACACCCGCCGAGTGGCTGCACGTGCCGGCTCCCGGTGCCAATTCGGTGGCCGTGATTGTGCAGCACCTGGTGGGCAACCTGCGCTCGCGCTTCACCGATTTTCTGACCACCGACGGCGAAAAGCCCACCCGGCAGCGCGAGCAGGAGTTTGCCGCACCCACGGCGGTGGCCGCCGTGGCGGCGCTGCAAGCCGAGTGGGAAGCCGCCTGGCAAATCCTTTTCGACTTACTTGACACACTGACTGCCAACGATTTGCTGCGCACTGTTCTTGTCCGGGGCGAGGCGCACACCGTGCTGGCGGCCATGCAGCGGCAGGTGGCGCACTACGCCTCGCACGCGGGGCAATTGGTGCAGCTGGCCAAGCACCGGCGGGGCGAGGCGTTTGCGTCGTTAAGCATTGCGCGGGGGCAAAGCTAGGCGTTTAACCAGCGGATGATGAAGGGCTAACCACCGGCCCGAGTTGTCGCCGTAACCCGCCGCTCACGTTTTTAAAGTTTTATGCTCGCCATCACCACCCTCCTCAGCGCCCCAACGGCCGACCGCATCAACGGCATCATCAAAAGCCTGGAAACCAAGTTTGGGCTCGACGATGTGCAAGCCACGCCCGACCCGCACCTGACGTATCAACTCGCTGGTATTGAAGAACTCGACACGCTCAAAAATGTGCTCGACAAGCTGGCGTGTACCACGCCGCGCTTCGTGGCGCACAGCACGGGGCTGGGCGTGTTTCCGGGGCAGCGGCCGGTGATTTACATCCCGGTGCTGCGTTCCGACCGGCTCAATGCGCTGCACCGGCACCTGCTGCGGGCCATTGCGCCGCTGTGTTCGCAGACTGACAGGTTCAGCGCCCCCGACTTGTGGCTGCCGCACATTTCGCTGGCCCTGCACGACACCACGCCCGAACTGCTGGGGCCGGTGCTGATGTACCTCAACCAGGAAACATATAATATGACGTTCGAGATTGAAAACCTGGCCATTCTGCGGCAGGAGGGCGCGTTTTTCGTTCGGGAGGCAGTGTTTGAACTGGGGGAGTAAAACGAGTAGCCCCAAGCTCTGCTTGGGAGTACTCGTTTTACTCCCAAGCAGAGCTTGGGGCTACTCGTCCAGGC
>JANYFQ010000351.1 GCA_025362615.1 Hymenobacter sp.
TCCGAAGGCTATGGAACCCCGTTGGGGTTCGGCCCCGTTCCATGCGCTTTTCCGGGGGTAGGCCCCCGCTGGTCGCCAACCCCCGGCTGTGCTATGGAACCCCGTTGGGGTTCTGCGTAACATCAGCTATTAACTCACTCATTCACTCATCCACTCATCCACTCATTGGCAACGCCGGGGCTGCGGCGCTGGGCCTGGCATTCGGCCGACCACAGGCCTGCCGGCTAGAAGCTCGTTTTGCGCCAGCCCCAGCCGCGCAGCACGGTTTCCCAGTCGTCGGGGCGGTGGGCTTGCACGAGGTGAACGAGGCAGCGCAGGGCCTTTTCGGTTTTGGCATCCTGCGGGTCGGTGGTGGTTTTGGCCGCCGAGCGGGCGGCGTCGGTGCCCAGGGCCAGGGCCTGGGCGGCGCTGAGTTGGGCCAGCAGCGGCTGCCACACGGCGGTGCCGGTGTCGGCATCGGCCCCGAAGCCGTGGGCGAGCAGGGCGGGCAGCAGGCGCTCGCGCAGGGCCACAATCAGCTCGTCGTGGTCGTCGGGCAGCTCCCAGTTCTTGCCCGACTGCACCAGCCCAAACTGCGGGTAATAGGCCGCGTAGCCGTCCTTGAACTTCTTTTTGAGCAGGCCGCGCAGTTCCGTCAGCGGTGCCCGCATGGCCACGATGGCGGTTTTTTTGGCCTGCGTTTGGGCGGGGCGCTGCCCGGCCCCGGTGCCCTTGCCCACCACGGCCGCCTGCTGGGCGGTGGCTTCGGCGAGCAGGGCGGCGTTGGGGTACCATTGCAACTCGAGGCCCGCCGCCGTCAGGTGCGGGTGGGTGCCGGCAAGCTGCTGGGCGCGGCCCAGCTCGGTGGGGGCAATCCAGGCGGTGGGGTTGGGCGCGGCGGGGGCCGGGGCGGGCGGGGGCACTTGCGGGGTCATGACAACAGGGGAAAAAGGGTGAAAAAAGAGCAAAGCGAAGCCGCCGGGGCCGCCCGTCCACCCAACCCGAACGGCGTTGGGTGCGGGGGGTGCGGACGTCCACACCCCCCGGTTCGGGTCGGGTTCGGGGGGGGTGGATGTCCACACGCCCCAGGTCGGGTCGGGTTTGAGGTGTGTGGATGTCCACCCGCCCTGGGGTGAACCGCGTTTGGGGCGAGTGGACATCCGCACCCCCTAAGCGTGCTGCCAGGGTCGCAGGCAGGCCACGGCCTCAGCCGGTTAGGGGCGGCAAGTACGGCAGAATAACTGAAAATTCCAACGCCGCTGGTTTTCTACTCGATGAGCACCCGCAGGGCGGCCGTGCGCCCGCCCTGCCGGGCCTGCACCACGTAGCAGCCGGGCGGCAGGTTCAGCGGGGGCAGCACGGCCCGGCCCTGCACCAGCGCCCCGGCCCACACGGGGCGGCCCAGGGCATCGAGCAGGCGCACGGCGGCCGTGGGCCAGGCCGCGCAGGCCAGCGTCAGCGGCCCGGCGGCGGCGGCCGGGTTGGGGTAGGCGTGCAGGCCCGCTGCCGTGGCGGCGGCGGCCGTTTTAGTGCCCAGCACCAGCCCGATGTGGGCCAGCACCACCTCGTAGCTGCCGCGCGGCACCACGACCGGCAGTTGGCCGATGCGCACCGGAAAGCGGGCCGTGCCCACGGTGTAGGGCAGTACGCTGAGGGCATCCACCACCGCCGGGCCGCCGCCCAGGTAGAAGGCGTACGGCACACCCTGGGCCGTGAGCTGGAGCAGGTAGCCCACGGAGGTGAACGGCGGCACGGCCTGCGCCCCGAAGTCCGCGCCAAAGTCCACGCCGGGCAGGCCGCCGCCGTCCACCAGAAAGCCGCCGCCGGGCTGGCAGCTTATTCGGCTCACCCGCTGCTCCTGGGACCCGCCGCCGGCAAACACCAGCGACTGCCCCCGGCCGGTGGCCCCGTCGAGCCGGGCGATGAGGACGTTGGGGTTGGCGGGCGGGGCCGTGGCCACGATGCCGTCCAGGTTCAGCGCCCCCGCAAAGGTGCCGTACACGTAGGCTTGCCCGCTCGCGGGGTCCACCAGCGGCTTGAGGTATACCGAAGCGGTGCGGGCCCAGCGAATGGCCCCGGTGGCCCCGTTGTAGCAGGCCAGAAACCCCAGGTTGCCCACAAACTGGTGCGCCGCGTCGAGCGTGGCATTGCCGATGACATTGCCGCCCACCAGCACGTCGCCGTTGGGCAGCACGGCTTGCCCGCCGATGGTACCACTGCCGCTGCCTGTGCCCGTGATTTGCTGCACCCACAGCGGCGCAAGCGTGGGGCCGAGCTTGGCCACGAAGGAAGCCCCCCGGTTGATTTGTCCCACCATTACGGTGCCCAACACATCGCCTTGCCCGGTGCCGGAGAGCACCACGTTGCCAGCCGCGTCGTCGTTCACTTGGCTTGGCGAAACGGTGCCCAGCGCCCCCGCCCCCAAAAACGCCCCGCCCGCCGAATAACGGAACCACGCCGTGCCCCGGCCGGGCAAGGCCCCGCCCGCCGGGTCGGTGATGCCCACCTCGTGCGGCACCACGCAGAAATAGCGCCCCTGCCGGTCCTGCATAAACTTCGACACGTAGGTTTCGCCGGCTCCGCCCATCGTCACGGCCCACTGTTTCTGGCCCGTGGCGCTGTACTTCACCAGCATTCCGTCGGCAAAGCCGGCGGTGCGGAGCGTATCGCCCGGCCCCGTTCCCAGCGCGACGTAGCCCACGTATTGCCCCGCCACCACGGCCCCGCCGCCCTGCGCGGCCACCAGGTCACCGGCCGTTACTTGCGGGTACACGATGCCGTTGTCGGGCCGGCCCATGCTGGCGGTCCAGGCCCAGTCGAGGCGCGTGGTTTGGGCGGCGGCGGGGGCCGCTGCGGCCAGCCCCAGGGCCAGCAGCAGCATTTTTGCTGATTTTTTCATGGTGCGGCAGGTTATTGGATGGCCAGGTGTTTCACGGTGCGGGTTGCGCCCGTGCCGGTTTCCACGAAGTAAAGGCCCGCCTTGGGGGCCGCCAGCCGATAGGTTACTGTCCACCCACCCGCCTGGTGTTCCGACATCAACCGCTCAATCACCACCACTGCCCCCTGCGCGTTGCGAACCACGGGCGCGCCATCGGGCGCGCCCGTGCTCTGCAGCGTAAACTCGCCCGTTGTGCTGGGGTTGGGGTACAAGGCCACCACCGGGGCGGCGCCCCTTGCCGGCTCCGGCGGGCAGAAGGTGTTGATGTATTTGGTGCTCGAATGCGTGTTGCAGCCGTTTTGCAACGTCAGAATGACCCGGTAGCGCGAATTGGGCCTCAACACCAGTTTGTAGCGTTTGGGGTCGCCCGTAATGGTGGTGTACACCGGCACCGAAATGCCGGTTTGCGGGTACGGGCCGCCCGTCTGGTAGAGCACGGCTTGGTTTTGCTGGTCTACTTCCTGCACCGAGTAGTTGCCGGTGGTGCCGTTATCGGCCCAACTGCCCCGGGCATCGAGCCATACCCAGTTGCGGTACGCCAGGTACTGCACCGATACGCACGCGGGCAGCGTAAAAAAGGCGTTGATGGGCATACAGCCGCAGGTTCGGTAGGCCGCCGGGTAGCGCGTCGTCAGCTCGTTGCGCATGATGCCAATCTGGCACGGCGTAAGCGCCTCCTGCGCGCCCCCGCTTTCCATGACGTTGTTGCCGAGTGGCGAAGGGGGCGTATCGGCGCAGTTGTCGGGGTCGCTGGGATGGTAGAGATTAAGTAGATGGCCCACCTCGTGGTTGAAAGTGGCCGCCGCCGATGTCGTGGTGGTCATATCAACGCCGTGAATGGCCCGCTGGTACAAATGGATGCGCCAGAGGTTGCCCATCTTCATCCAGATGTTGTTGGCCGAGTGCCCGTAGCCGCTGGCCCCGCCGGTTAGGTAGAGGTAGTTGGCGTACGTGGCGGGCGGGTAGTTGAGCGAATTGTCGTTGGTGTTTTGCGCCATGATGAACACGTTGAGTTCCGACCCTTTGTTCACGCCAAGCGCATCGAACTGGTCGCGGGCCAGGATGCCCTCCGGCCGGGCATAGTAGTTCACATGGTCGTAGTTGTAAAGGGCATCGTTGCGATGAAAGTACACCCCGTTCAGCACGTAGCTGAGTTGGGGGAACGGGTTGGGGGTGGTGTTGCCCACGGGCAGCGTCATGCGCCGGTTGTTTTGCAGCCTACCAATGGCCCCCCACAGCATTCCTTTGGCAAAAGCATAGCCGTTGCTGTTGGTGTCGGCCAATACAACGGGCCTGCCTCTTGGGTCTGCTGGCGTGGGCGCCTGGTACCAAGTCTGCTGTCCAGGTATTTCCATATCCTGCGACCCCCGGTCGCCTTCTTCGTCGAAGTTGCCGCCGCCGTTGGAACGCAGGATGTAATGCACGTTCACCCGCAGCACGTACTGCGCGTTGCAGGGGGTGGTGGGCACGGTGCCCGTGCCCGGTGCTTCCTTGCCGGGGGTCGGGGCCGCAACAA
>JANYFQ010000356.1 GCA_025362615.1 Hymenobacter sp.
ATTGCGGCCGTGCTCAGCCAGAAGCTGGGGCAACGCGTGCGCATTGCGCGGGTCGATGTGCGGCCGTTTTCGCGGGTGCTGCTCGACGGGCTGCGGGTGCTGGACCGGCGCGGCAACGAAGTGCTAAGCGTGGGCCGCGCCGATGCCGATATTGCCCTGTTTTCGGTCTTCGACCCGCGCCGCTTGCGCGTCGGCACCCTCACGCTGACGGAGCCGCGCTTCGCGCTGCGGAACCTGGCCGGGCAGCCCGACAGCACCACGTTTGATGTGCTGCTGGCCGCCATCGGCCGCCTCAGCGGACCGAAAGACACCACGAAAACGGCCCCGTTCGATTTTAAAATCGGCCGCGTGGTGCTCGAAAACGGGCACTTTGAAATCGAAAAGGAAGGCGACCAACGCGAGCCCACCTACGGCCGCAGCATCGACTACGACCATATGCAGGTGGACAGCATCTACGCCGAAGTCAGCCAGATAACGCTGGCCGACACCGTGCGCCTGCGCCTCGACAACCTGCGGGCCGTGGAAACGCCCTCCAAAACCCACCTCCGCGAGCTGACTTCGACCATGACGCTGGGGCCGCATTTCTGGCAGCTCGACGACCTGATGCTGCGCGTGGGCCGCAGCCGCCTGGCCAACTACCTGCGCTTCGACTACCGCGTATTCACCAATTTCAGCCACTACAACGACTCGATGCACACCACCGGGCACCTGCGCGGCACGCGGGTGTACTCGGCCGACATTGCCAGCTTCGCGCCCGCCCTGCACGGCCTGAACGAGGCCGTCACCATTTCGGGCGACTACAAAGGGCTTACCCGCGACTTCCACGTCAAAAACCTGGACGTGCGCTACGGTTCCGGCACCCACCTGCGGGCCAAATTTGCCCACGCCGACAACCTGCCCAACTACCGCGAAAGCTACATCGACCTGCGCCTGCTGCCCTCGGTGGTGGAAGTGCGCGACCTGGCCCACTTCCTGCCCAAAGCCGCCAACACGCTGGTGCAGCGCCTGGGCCGCACCAAATTGCAGGGCGATTTCACGGGCTTCTACAACGACTTCGTGGCCAACGCCGACTTCCAAACCGCCATCGGCCGGGTGAAGACGGACGTGAACCTGAAAACCAAAACCACCTTCGACCGCGCTACTTACAAGGGAAACATCACGAGCACCAACTTCCAGTTGGGTAGGTTTTTGGGCGACGAAACCGTGGTGCGCGACGTGAGCCTGAGCGGGGCCGTGGCGGGCACGGGCTTCGTGCCACCGCTGGCCAAAGGCCGGGCCGACATTGCCGTGCAGCGCATCTGGCTCAATGGGTATCGGTATCAGAACCTGGGCTTTAAGGGCACGTTTGATGGGCTGGCCTTTGGGGGCCACGTTACGGCTGCCGACCCCGCGCTGCGGCTGGTGGCCGACGGCAACATCGACCTGACCCGCGCCCGGCAACAGGTGAATTTGCGCGGCCGGCTGGCGCGGGCCGACCTGCAAGCGTTGGGTTTCAGCGGCTTGCCCTTCATCGTCAGCACCACGGCCGACGTGCATATCGGGGGTGTGCAGCTCGATTCGCTGGTGGGCTACGCCCGGCTGCGCAACTCCGATTTTGGCCGGGCCGGGCAGCGCCTGCACCTCGACACGCTCGACGTGGTGAGCACCCGCAACCGCCTCAATCAGCGCCGGATAAGCATCCACTCCGAAGCCTTGAACGTGGCCGCCAACGGCACCTTCAACACCTCCGACGTGGTGCGCGATGCCCAGACGCTCATCGCCGAGTACCGCCTCAACTTCGAGGGCAACGCCGCCGCCACGGCCGCCTACTACCAGCGCAAGCGGCAGCGGGCGCTGCCCGTTTACCAGGTCGATTTGAAGGTGTTGTTGAAGCGGGCCAACCCCGTGCTCCAACTGTTTCTGCCCGACCTGGCGGTGGCCGACAACAGCACCCTCGACGGCTCGTTTCGCAACGGCGAAACCTCCATCTTCCAACTCGGTGGCCACCTCGACAGCCTGCGCTATGGCCCGGTAAACACCATCAACAACGAGTTCGACTTCCTGACCTCGAAGCTGCCTTACAAGCCCGACGTGCTGGCCCAGGCCAGCATCACCTCCGACCGCCAGACCCTGCCCGGCCTGGGCCGCACCGAGCGGTTTGTGGTTGAGGGCGTGTGGGACCAGCAGCGCATTAATTTTTCGACTTCGCTGGCCCAGACGGGCACCCAGAACAAGGCCGTCATCAACGGGGCGCTGGCGTTTTTGCCCCGTGCGGTGGAAATCGTGTTTCGGAAATCGGGCCTCAATCTGTTGGGCGAAGAGTGGGCCATTGCCCCGGACAACTCGGTACGCATCAGCGACTACGGCCGCGAGTTCGACATCAAAAACCTGACCCTCAGCAACGGGCGGCAGCTCGTGGGGGCGCAGGGTTTCATCTCGGCCGATGCCGGCAAGCCGCCCCTGCAACTGACGATAAAGGACTTCGAGCTGGCCTCGCTCCGCAGCCTGACCGGGCAGGATTTGGCCGGCCGCCTCAACGCCCAGGGCACCGCCAGCGGCCTCTACGGGCCGCTGGCCATTGCCGGTGCCCTGGCCGTCGATTCGCTCACCTACGACCGCACCCTGATTGGCGACGTGGCCGGCCGCAGCGACTGGCTGAAGGCCGCCAACGGCGGGGCCGGCCAGCTCCGCGTGGACCTGGGCATTACCCGCGCCAACCAGCCGGTGCTCACCGTTGCGGGGGCCATTGCGCCGGGCAGCGCCACCCAGCAGCTCGACCTCACGGGCACCCTCACCGACGCGCCCATCGTGCTGGCCCAGCCGTTTTTGGGGTCGTTATTTAGCAACCTCGGCGGCACCGGGCGCGGCAGCCTGCGGCTGAACGGAATGTTTGGGGCCATGAACCTGACCGGCGGCGTGGACGTGCGCAACGGCCGCCTCAAATTCAACTACCTCGGCACCACCTACACCTTTGCCGACCGCATCGACTTCACGATGAACAGCATCAGCTTCCGCAACGTGGTGCTGCGCGACCCGCTCGGCAACGTGGGCCTGGTGGACGGCGTGGTGAGCCACCA
>JANYFQ010000357.1 GCA_025362615.1 Hymenobacter sp.
CTCCTGCTTCGCCTCGCGCAGGCTGCCCCCACCACGGCAACCGTGCAACGCGAGGCGAAGCAGGAGCTTCGCGGTACAAGCTTTAGGGCAGCGGCACGGCCCTCAACTACCTTTGCGGCCATGTCCGACACGCCCGCGCACCGCCTCGCCGCCCTCACCGAGCGGCTGCATTACCTCAACCACCAGTACTACCAAAACGACGTTTCGGAGGTCAGCGACCCGGAATTTGACGCGTTGCTGGCCGAGTTGGCGGCGCTCGAAGCGGCGCACCCTGGGCTGGCTTCGCCCAACTCGCCCACGCAGCGGGTGGGCGGGGCTGTCACGAAGCAGTTTGCCACCGTGCCGCACCGCTACCCCATGCTCAGCCTGGGCAACACGTACTCGGAAGACGACTTGCGCGAATTTGACGAGCGGGTGCAGAAGGGCCTCGAAGGCGCGCCCTACGCCTACGTGTGCGAGCTGAAATTTGACGGCGTGGCCATGAGCCTGCGCTACGAAAACGGGCAGCTCACGCAGGCCGTGACGCGGGGCGACGGCAGCCGGGGCGATGTCGTGACGGCCAACGTGCGCACCATCCGCCCCGTGCCGTTGCACCTGCGCCCGGCCCCCAACCAGCCGCTTGATTTGGAGGTGCGCGGCGAAGTATTCATGCCCCTGCCGGTATTTGCTGAGCTGAACGCCGAGCGCGAAGCCAACGACGAAGCCCTGCTCGCCAACCCCCGCAACGCCGCGAGCGGGGCGCTCAAATTGCAGGATTCGGCCCAAGTGGCGGCCCGCAAGCTCAGCCTCTTTGCTTATTCGCTGCTGGCACCGGGCCGCACGTTCGGCAGCCACAGCGAAACCCTGGAAGCCCTGGCGGATTACGGCCTGCCGGTGTCGAAGACCTGGCGGCGCTGCGCCGGCTTGGCCGAGGTGCTGGCCTTCGTACACGAGTGGGACAAAAAGCGCTTCACCCTGCCCGTGGCCACCGACGGCATCGTGATAAAAGTAGATGACCTGCGGCAGCAGGACCAACTGGGCTACACTGCCAAAAGCCCGCGCTGGGCCATTGCCTACAAGTACCCCGCCGAAGCTGGCCGCACCCGCCTGCTGGCCGTGGAGTACAACGTGGGCCGCACCGGGGCCGTGACGCCGGTGGCCGTGCTCGCGCCGGTGCCGCTGGCGGGCACCGTCGTGCGCCGCGCCACGCTCCACAACGCCCAGCAGATTGCCGTCCTCGACCTGCGCGTCGGCGACCTGGTGCTGGTGGAAAAGGGCGGCGAAATCATCCCCAAAATCACCGGCGCGGTGCTGGCCGAGCGGCCCGCCGAAGCCGTGCCCATTGCCTACCCGACCGCCTGCCCGGCCTGCGGCACGGCGCTGGTGCGCACCGAGGGCGAGGCCCACATTCGCTGCCCCAACGAGCGCGGCTGCCCGCCCCAGCTCAAGGCCCGGCTCGAGCATTACGTGAGCCGCAAGGCGCTAAATATTGACGGCCTCGGGGCCGAAACCGTGGGCCGGTTTTTCGACCTCAACCTGCTGCGGACTGTGGCCGACATTTACACCCTGCCGGCCCGCCGCGCCGAGCTGGTGACGCTGGAGCGGATGGGCGAAAAATCCATAGCCAACCTGCTGGCCGGCATCGAGAAAAGCAAGGCCGCACCCTTCGACAAAGTGTTGTTCGGGCTGGGCATCCGGCACGTGGGCGAAACCGTGGCCCGCAAGCTGGCCGCCCACTACCGGAGCATCGAGAACCTGGCCGCCGCCCCGGCCGCCGAAATGGCCGCCGTACCCGAAGTAGGCGGCATCATCGCCGAGGCAGCGGCGGCCTGGTTCCGGCAGCCCGAAAGCCAGCAACTACTTGAACAGCTGCGAGTAGCGGGGGTGCAACTGGCCCTCATGGGCGAAGCCCCCGCGCCGGCTTCCGACCGCCTGGCCGGGAAAACTTTCGTGCTGTCGGGGGTGTTCGAGCACCACTCGCGCGAAGAGTTGCAGCGCCTCATTGAGGCGCACGGCGGCAAAATTTCCGGCTCCATTTCCAAGAAGCTCAGCTACCTCGTGGCGGGCGAAAACATGGGGCCGGCCAAGCGCGAAAAAGCCCTCGCGCTGAAGGTGCCCATCATCGCCGAAAACGACCTGCTGGAGTTGCTGGCTGTGCCCACTGCGCCGCCCGGTGCCGCGCCCATCGGAGGCGGCGATGAGGTGCCCCAGCTCTCGCTTTTTTGACCAAGAATGAGTACAGGTATTAAACCTTAAAGTGCCGCCGCTTCGTATCTTGCATCTGTATTGGCAAGCTTGTTGGTTTGCCTACGTTTTGGTGCCTTCGGGCTTTTCATTTACTCCTATGGTTTCTGCGTTTTCGGGTTCGCTTTTGATGGTGTTGGGGTGCTGGGGCAGCCTGGCTTCGGTGGCACGGGCGCAGTGCTTGTCGCTCGACCAGATGGTGAGCGTGGGGGCCGCCCCCACGGCCCTGGCCCAGCCCCAGGATTTGGCCGAGCTGCCCATCAACGACTGGGTTTTTAAGGGCGGCATTCCGCGCAGCCACGATGTGTACTGGGCCAGCGCCGCGCCGGTAGCTGGCAGTGTACCGCCTGCCATTGTTACCCTGCGGACGCAGCAGCGCAATTTCGACGTGGTGCTGAAAACGACCCAGGCCGCCTGCGTCCGTCAGGTGTCGAGCGAGTTACGAGTGCTGAAAATGAAGCCCGTCAATGTGACCTGCCCCAACGGCTGCGAAGCCCAGCGCTACGACGGCCCCGATTATCAAACCACGCTCTACAGCAAAATGAAAGGCGACTACCCGTTCGTCATCGTGATGCACCCGCTGCGGCAAGCGGCCCAGGCTTTGCCGCCTGCCGCTAAAGTCACGCCCTCCGAGGCCCGGCGGTAGCCGCGCTTGTTTCCTGCCACCAAAACGCCCCGCTGGTACTACCAGCGGGGCGTTTTGTATGGAGAGGGAAACTGGTTCAGGTAGCCAGTGCCTCGCGTTCGTGCTTATCTAGCT
>JANYFQ010000364.1 GCA_025362615.1 Hymenobacter sp.
TGGTGGCGTTGGGCCAGGGCTTCTTCACGCGGGTGACGGCCCCCAACAGCGCGGCCACCCTCACCCTGAACAGCGACGACACCGCCGTGGGCGACCCCACCCCGTTCCACCGCCCCGGCACCGACCCCCGCCCGCTGCTCATCCTGGCCCTGACCAACGCCACGCACACGCTCACCGACGAAACCAGCCTCTACCTGCAAGCCGGCATCCCGGCCGGGGTCGATGGCCGATTTGATGCCGCGAAGCTGGCCAACCCCAGCGGCCTGAACCTGGCCCAGGTGGCCGCCGGGCAGCAGCTGGCCATCAACGGCCTGCCCGCCCTCACGGCCGCCACGATTATTCCGCTGGCCGTGGCCGTGCCCGCTGCGGGCAGCTACACCCTCCGCGTGGCCAGCCTGCAAAACCTGCCGGCCGGCACCACCGCCGTGCTCGTGGATGCCCTCACCGGCACCCGCCGTAACCTGGCCACGCTGCCGGCGGCCGGCTACGCCTTCACGGCCCCGGCCGGCACGCTCACCCTGAACGGCCGCTTCTTCCTCAACCTGACCCCGGCCGCTGCTTTGGCTATGGCAATTGAGGTGTTTGTTTAGGACGTGACGCTCTACCCGAACCCGGCCCGCCACACGGCGGCCGTGCTGCTGCCGGCCGTGGCGGGGGCTACCCAGGTGCAGCTTACGCTGCTTAACGCGCTGGGCCAGGTGGTGCTCGCCCGCACCGCTGCCCTGCCTGCTGCCGGCGCGGCCCTTACGCTCGACGTAGCGGGCCTGGCCCGCGGCGTGTACGTGCTACGCTGCGCGGCCGGGGCCACCACCGCCACCCGGCGGCTGGTGCTCGACTAAGCACCGCAGCAACGGTCTATAACGTAGTGGCCTGACGGATTTCCCCCAACGGATTTGTCAGGCCACTTATTGTTATAGGACTTACGCACTCCACTCAACCGCGAAGCGGTGTTATGTTGGTAGTCAAGTTATTTGCTGAATTTCCCAACCGCGAAGCGGTGGCACTTATCAGGGGCGGGAGGTGTCACCGCTTCGCGGTTGGGGTCTGACATCCATGCCGTTACTACCAACATATCACCGCTTCGCGGTTGGCAAATTTCACCGAGTGCGTAAGTCCTATGTTAGTGTCCATCAATCAATCAAGGAAGGCAAAGCCGCTGAAAAGCCTTTGAAACAGGACTTACGCACTCTACTTAACCGCGAAACGGTGATATGTTGGTAGTCAAGTTATTTGCTGGCAATCCCAAGCCGCAAAGCGGCGGCACCTATCAGGGGCGGAGGGTGTCGCCGATTCGCAGCTGTGGATTGTCTATCAAACTATTACTAACAAAATACCGCCGCTTCGCGGTTGGCAAATCCAGCCGAGTGCGTAAGTCCTTTGAAAAAGTACTGCCGTCAGAGCGTAGGTTAACCATGCCACCCAGGCCTTCGGGTTCCGGGTGCGGCGGCTGGAGGCGGGGGAGGGGTAAGCCCGAGGGCAAGTTGCCGGAGTGCGTAAGTCCTCAAGCAAATAGTTTCTCAAAGCAACAGGCTCACCCCGGATGGCGGATGGAGCCTGTTTGCTGCACAATGCGGGCGGGGAAGTCGGGCACTCAGCATGAGCAGTTTGGGAAAACCGGCCGCCTGCGGAGGTGAAGCAGTCTTTTGGTCCGAACTTGCGGCCTCAATGAGGCATATCCACCGAATGCGGTTTTTTCTGTTGCTGCTGGTGCTGTGGTGGCCCCTGGGCCTGCGGGCACAGGGGCTTCCGGCCCCCGGCCTGCCGGCGGGCATGGCCAACCCCGACTCGCTGCGGGCCTGGCAGCCCCGCCCGCCCACCGCCGACACGGTGGAGCTGAAGCGGCTGATAAACGGTAGCAACCAGCGCATTCGCACCAACTTCGACAGCGCCCGCTACCTGGCCCAGGCCGCCGTGGCGTTGGCCTGGCGGCGGCACCAGGGCATTGGCCTGGTGTATGGGCTGGTCATGACGTCTTCGGCCCAGTACTACGCCAACGACTTTGCGGCGGCGCAGCGCAGCTACGAGCTGCTGCTGTGGGCTGCCCGCCGCTGCCACCGCCCCGAGCAAGTGGGCGGGGCCTACATGGGCATGGGCCTGGTGGCGCGGGGCCTCGACAACTGGGCCGGGGCCGAGCAGTACTTTGTGCAGGCCCAGCGGGCCTACGCCGCCACCCAGCCCCCCGACCTGGAACGGCAGATGAACGTACTCATCAACCGGGCCTACAACTTTCTCGACATTGACTCGGTTCGGCGGGCGCGGCCCCTGGTGCGGCAGGCCCTGGCCCTGCTGCGGCAGCTGCCGCAGGCCCGGCACCCGGCCAAAAGCCTGGTGCTGCTGGGCCTGCTGTACAAAAAAGAGGGCCAATTCGACTCGGCGGGCGGCACCTATCGCCGGGCCGCCCGCCTGGCCCACACCACCCACAACCTGAACCCCGAGGCCGAGAGCCTGCTGGGCCTGGCCGAGCTGGCCGCCCGGCAGCCCGACCACCCGCTGACCCTGCGCTACGCCCGGCAGGCCGAGGTGCTGTTTCGTGAGCTAGGCGACCCACAGGAAGCCGAGGCCCTGCGCTACCAGGCCCTGGCCCTGGCCGCCCTGCGCCAGCCCACCTACGCCACCCTGCGCCGCTGCCTGACCCTGACCGACAGCATCAACGCCAAGCAGCGGGTGACCACCGTGGCCAACGCTCAGGCCCGCTTCGACCAGGCCGCCCAGCAGGCCCGCATCCGGGCCCTGAGCCAGCAGCAGCGCATCAGCCAGCTGCGGGCGGCGCAACAGGCCACCCGCGCCCGGCAATACGGCGGGGTGGCCGTTGGCCTGCTGCTGCTGCTGGCCGTGCTGCTGTACTCGCGGCGGCGGCTGCAGGCCTCCGAAGCGGCCCTGCGCCAGGCCAACGGCACCCAACGCGAGCTGATGCGCATCATCGGGCACGACTTGCGCGGGCCGGTGGCCTTGTTTCAGCAGGTCACGCCGTTGCTGCGCAAAACCCTGGGGCCGGCCGCCCCGGCCGAAGCCACCGAGCTGGTGCAGGAGCTGCACGCCAGCGCCCAGCACCTGGGCGTGTTGGTGGATAACCTGCTCGACTGGGCCCGGCTGCAAACCGGGTTGGTGAGCTGCGTGCCCGTCGCCCTGCGGGCCGCCACGGCGGTGCTGGAAGTGGAGCAGCTCTACCAGCCCGCCGCCCGGCGCAAAGGACTGACCCTGGTGGCCGAAGTTGCCCCCGACCTGCTGGTGCGGGCCGACCTGAACCTGCTGCTGACGGTGCTGCGCAACCTGCTGGCCAATGCCCTCAAGTTCACGCCCGCCGGCGGCACCGTGCGCGTAGCGGCCGAAGCCACTGCCGGGGGTATCTGCTTCAGCGTGACCGACACCGGCCGGGGTATGTCGCTGGTTGCTCTGACGGCTTTGATGGCTACCGGGCCGGGGGTTTCGCAGCCCGGCACGGCCGGCGAAGCCGGCACCGGGCTGGGGCTGCCGCTGTGCCGCCAGTTTGTGGCCTTATTGGGCGGCACGCTCCGGGCCGAAACCAACGCCGATGGGCCGGGCCTGCGGTTCTGGTTTGTGCTGCCAGCGGCGTAGGTTATAACCGGGGGGCAGATGCTTCGTATGGGTGGGGCATCTCGGGTGTAGCGGTAGCGTCGGTTGGGTGTTGGGGTTGGTGTTGGGTTTTTGGTGTTGGGTTTTTGGGTTTTTGGTGTTGGGTTTTTGGGTTTTTGGTGTTGGGTGTTGGGTTTTTGGTGTTGGGTGTTCGGTGTTGGGTGTTCGGCGTTGTAATCCCGTCCCAGCCGCAAAGCGGCGATATGTTGGTAGCAAATGAAAGTGTGAAGTAAACCCAGCCGCAGAGTGGCGGCACCTCCTGGCACAGTGCGGCGCACGGGCAAGCGCCGGGAGGTATCACCGCTTTGCGGTTCAGATTGCGTTATTTGCCATTTACTACCAACATATCGCCACTTTGCGGCTGGGACGGAATTACAACACCAAAAACCCAAAAACCCAACACCAAAAACCCAACCCCCAACCCCCATCCCTATCGCACCTCCCGCCACCATCACCCTTCTGGCCGTTGAGAACGACCCTCTGCAAGCCCGCGTGCTCGCCTACGAGCTGGAGGAGTTAGGTTATAACCTGGCCGGCCTGGCCCGCTCGGCCGACGAGGCCGAAGCCCTTTTCGACGCCCTCAGCCCCGACCTGGTGCTGCTCGACGTGCAC
>JANYFQ010000402.1 GCA_025362615.1 Hymenobacter sp.
TCCGAAGCTGTAGCCGCCCTGCCCTAAAACTTCTCCTTCTGGGTGCCCCACTCGCGCCACACCTGCTCCCAGGTGTCGGGCTCGTTGCCGCGGACGATGTAGCGCAGGCTGCGGGCCGTGCGCTTGAGGTAGGGCTTGCCCAGGTTTTTCTGGCCCACGGCCCCGCTGGTTTGCCCGTCGAGGGCGGTGAGCTGGGCGTACTTGGCCCGGAACTCGGCGGCCAGCGGACCGAGGCGGGTGGCCCCGGCGTCGCCGGTTTTCAGGTTTTGGGCCAGCAGGCCGGCCACGGCCTTGTCGTAGGCGTCCTGGGCCTCAAGGCGCTTGGCCGGGAAGCGCCACACGTCGTTGCGCTGCTCCAGCCCGAAGCTGGGGTACGCGTCTTCGAGGCCCTCGCGTTTGAAGATGGGCAGCAGCGCGGCCTTGATGTACTCGAGCTGCTCGCCGAAGATGGCGCGGATGGCGTCGAGACGGCCGGCGAGCAGGCTGCGGGGGTCGTCCACGTTGCGGCGGGTTTGCAGCTTGGCGTAGTGGGCGGCGGCGGCGGCCTCGAAGGCGGCCTGCGTGGTGCGGCGCACCGTGATGTCGGGGTTGAGCTTCCAGGCCGCGCCGATGGCCACCCAGGTGGCGGCCAGGGCCAGGTCGGTGGTGGGGTCGGCCGAGGCCTTGCGCGGCGTTTTGGGGGCGGGGGGAATGGGGGCGGTGGGTTCCATGCGGTGGGGGGTTAGGGGGTTAAAGGAGTTAAAGGAGTTAAAGCGCAACCGGCCCGCAAGGTAATGACCGCCGCCCAATCGGCCAACGCCCCCGCTGCCCCCGGCCAGGCAATCGAGGGTTGCTATACTCGAACTGAAAACCCGACCCTGGATGCCCCCGGTGCCCTTTCTGCATCCGAAAAGCCCACCCTGGGCATCCACGGTGCCTTTTCCGAACCTGAAAATGCGGGCTTCGGCATCCACGGTGCCCTTTTCAAAGTCAAAAACCCGACCCTAGATGTCCAGGGTCGGGTTTCTGAGTTCAGAAAGGACCCCGTGGACATCGACGGGCCCCGGCCCGAAATGGGCGAAATCGGGCACTTCGGACGTTTGAAGGGTTGGAGCCGGATATTTTTCTAATTCACTTTTTCTCGGGCGAACTCATAACTTTAACAAGTATCACAAGACAGTCAAACAATAGGATGCAAGTCCCATAAATGTTCAAGTGAACGCTAACTCCACCGTGGTGAGAGCAAGCGCCCCTTTTCCCTATGCTTGTGGAAGTCCAACCATCTGCACAACCTGCATAAGAACCCACCACCGCAGTAAAAACCCCAGTTAACAACATGAGCCCTATGAGTAATTTAGGGTGCTTATCACCAGTGATAACCTTCGAAAAAACAAAAAAGCTGACAACGGTAGAGAACAAGAACAAGTAAATTCTTATCATTTTGGAGAATTTTTGTTAAAAAAAATCGATAACCTATTCCCCCTCCACCCGCTCCAGCACCTCCTTCTCCACCCACTTGCCGTCCTCGCGCATCAGCCCAATCAGCTCGTCCACGGCCCGCTCTTCGGGCACGGCTTTTTTGATGACTTCCTGGCCGCGGTAGAGGGCAATTTTGCCCTTGCCCACGCCCACGTAGCCGTAGTCGGCGTCGGCCATTTCGCCCGGCCCGTTCACGATGCAGCCCATGATGCCGATTTTGATGCCCTTGAGGTGGTCGGTGCGCTGCCGAATCAGGGCCGTCGTTTCCTGCAAGTCAAACAGCGTCCGGCCGCAGCTTGGGCAGGAGATGTACTCCGTTTTGCTCATGCGGGTGCGGGCGGCTTGCAGCACCCCAAAGCTCAGGGCGTTGAGGCCCGCAATGGCCTCGTGCAAAGCGGCGGCGGGCTGCGCGGGCAATTCGTCGGTGCAAAGCACGAGGCCGTCGCCGAGGCCGTCGATGAGCAGGCCGCCCACGTCGGTGGCGGCTTGTAGTTGCGTCAGCTCCGGGGCTTGGTCGGGGTAGGCGCGGCGCAGCACCACGGGGCAGGTCACGCCGGCGTCGAGCAGCTCGAAAAACGCCCGGCGCAGCTCCGGCATGGCGTGGGCGTTGTGGGTTTCGAGGGCCAGCACCACGGCGGCATCGGCCTTCAGGTAGCCCAGCAGCTCGGGGGTGAGGGCGTGCAGGTCGAGCAGCAGAAAATTGAGCTGCGGGTGCCGCTGCTGCGCCCCGGTGGCCAGGTAGGCATCGGCCGTCATCAGCGGGAAATGGTCGGGCCGGCGGCCGGCATCGCGCCAGGCCGTGAAGGTCACGATTTCTTTCAGCCCGTTGGGCAGCATAAACGGCACCGGCCGCTCGCCGGTGTACACGTAGTCGGCCCCGTGGTCGGCCATCTGAAACTTGTCCAGAAACGGCGAGTACAAGTGCCCCGCCGCCCGCAAATCGGCGTAAGCCACTTGCGGCAGGCGCGACAAGTCGGTGATGACGCGGGGCACGTTCAGGCCGCCAAAGTTGGCCACCTCGTGCGTGGTGCGCCGGAAGTATTGGAAGGGGTTGATGGGTGACTGCGTCTCAGTTAAGAGCTGAGCGTTAAGCGTTGAGCGTTGTTCTTCAGCATCTGCCAAAGCAGCCGTTTCAACGCCCGACTCATAACGCTTAACTCCTAACTCCCTGATGGGCCGGGCCAGCGCGGCGCGGTGCAAATACCGGTCAATCAGCATCCGGGCCACGGGGGCTTCGGCCTCGGGGGCTTCGGTGAGGCTCACGCGCACGGTGTCGCCGAGGCCGTCTTCGAGCAGCGTACCGATGCCGACGGCGCTTTTGATGCGGCCGTCTTCGGCCTCGCCGGCCTCGGTCACGCCCAGGTGCAGCGGGTAAGGTTGCAGCCCTTCGGTGTCGAGCTTTTGCACCAGCAGGCGGTAGGCCTGCACCATCACCTGGGTGTTGCTGGCCTTCATGCTCAGCACCACGTCGTAGTAATTTTCTTCCTCGCAGAGCCGCAAAAACTCCAGCGCCGACTCCACCATGCCCAGCGGCGTGTCGCCGTAACGGCTGAGTATGCGGTCCGATAGCGAGCCGTGGTTGGTGCCAATGCGCATGGCCGTGCCGTACTGCTTGCAAATTTTGACCAGCGGCCGGAACCGCTCCCGAATGCGCTCGACCTCGGCCGCGTAGCTGGCGTCGGTGTAATCGATGTCCTCGAACTTCTTTTTGTCGGCGTAATTACCGGGGTTCACGCGCACTTTTTCCACGATGCGGGCGGCCAGCTCGGCAGCGTTGGGCGTAAAGTGAATGTCGGCGATGAGCGGCACGTCGCAACCGCGCCGGCGCAGCTCTTTCTTGATTTCGAGCAGGTTCTGGGCCTCCTTCATGCTCGGGGCCGTGATGCGGACCAGCTCGCAGCCGGCCGCCACCATCCGCAGCGTCTGCTCCACCGAGCCGAGCGTGTCCATCGTGTCCACGGTGGTCATGCTCTGCACCCGGATGGGAAAATCGCCGCCCATCGGCACACCGCCGATGTTCACCACGCGGGCCACGCGGCGGCGGTACTCGGTCAGGCTGGGGCAATAGGTCTTGTTCATTTTTTTTAATTATGAATTATGAATTATGAGTTACAAATAAGGAGCTGCAAGTAATGAGTTGTTCGGCAAAGAAGTCCCAATTTGGCTCTTCTCAGCAAACGGTTCAAAATTCACAACTCATAATTCATAATTTATAATTCATAATTAAACCAAAGCCATTTCCTCGTCCGGTTCGGCCATCTTTTTCAGCCAGGGCTGCCGGAGCTTGCCGGCCAGGCGGCGCCAGAAATCCAGTTCCAGCAGGCCCGAATCGTTGTAAGCTTGGTACAGAAAAAACAGGCCCGGCGGCAGCAGCACCAAATCCGAGAGCCACATCCCGATGCCCACGGGCATCACCAGCTCGCGGCCGTTCTTCTCGCCCATGATGCTGACGACGTAGTAGATGATGAAGAACAGAATCGACACCAGAATGGGCACGCCCAACCCACCTTTTTTAATGATGGCCCCCAGCGGGGCCCCAATCAAAAACATCAAAAACACGGCCATCGACTGCGCGTACTTCCGGTAAATCTCAATCCGAAACTCCGCCGACGTGCGGGCGATGCCGTTGAGCCGCTCGGCATTGCTGCCCGTACTGCTCTGAATGTTGCGGGCGCGGTTGGTGGCCTGCTGCACCATGGCCGCCGTGAGGGCCGGCAGTTTTTCGGGCGGCACCACCCAGCCCGCCACGCGCCGGTTGCGGGCCGCCCCGCTGGTATCGAAACGCACAAAGGTGTAAAAGCTGCCGAGCTGCGTGGGCACGTTGCGGCGCTCCGTTTTCAGGCGTTTCTGCACCGAGTCGGTCGCCACTTCGAGCTGCGGAATGTTGAGCATCATCCGATTTTCGCTAAATAGCTGCTCCTTGGTCCGGCTGAGGCTGAACGAATTGAGCGAAAACGTGATGACGTTGTGGTCGAACCCCTGGCGGATGAAGCTGGCCGCGGCCCGGTTCTGCACGTCGGGCTGCTCCACGTAGCTCGCCCCTTTGTAGAGTTCCAACCCCAGGTAGCCGCCGCCGAAGCGGGTAAACATTCGGCCCGAATCGGCGAGCAGCACGGTGCTGTTGCCGTTTTTGCCGGTCTGGTCATATATCATCACCCCGTGCAGGCGGTCGCCGTTGGGGCCGGTTTTTTTGTCCACCTTGATGGTGTAGCCCGGAATGCCGCCGTAAAACACGCCCTCCCGAATATCGAGGGCTAGCTTCTGCTGCCGCACGTCCCACAAGAGGCTATATGCTTCGAGGTTGGCCAGCGGCACGATGTACTGATTGAACCAGAACGAGCCCACGGCCAGCCCGGCGCTCACGAGCGCCACGGGCCGCAAAATCCGCGTCAGGGCAATGCCGGAGGCTTTGATGGCCGTCAGCTCGTGATGCTCGCCCAGCCCGCCAAACGTCATGAGCGACGACAACAACACGGCCAGCGGCAGCGACGTGGGCACAATCAGCACCGAGAAATAGAACAGAAGCTGCAACAACACACCCGCGCCCAAATCCTTCCCGATAATGTCGTCGAGGTACTTAAGCAGCGTCTGGCTGAGCAGCACGAACTGCACCACGGCAAACGTGAGAAAAAACGGGCCGGCAAAGGCCCGCAAAATCAACTTGTCTATTTTTTTGACCATGCGATGGGGCAAAGGTCGGGAGCTTTCTTGTGTTTCTCGTTGCTTGTTGCTTGTTGGCTAATGTCCGGGAACAAGAAACAAGAAACAAGAAACAAAATCACCCACCCACCTGCTCGCGCAGCTTGTCCACGAGGCCGTCCCACATTTCGCGCTTGTCGTCGTCGCTCTCCGTGGTCGAGTAGTCCACGATGTGCAAAAAAACCTCGTCGGTGATGCCCGAAGCGCCGAGGCTGAACTCCAGGAACGTGGCGTTGGCTTCCGACTGGCGCTGCTCGTTCAAAAACACGAAGCGCACGTTTTTATTGAGGCGCTGGCTGGTGAGTTCGGCGTAGTGGTCCTCTTTGTCCCACACAAAATTGAGGCGCTGGGGGCCTTCGTAGCGCACGTCGTCGCAAAACCACTGCGTGAGGCCGGAGGCCGTGGCGAGGTACGGGAAAAGAATTTTGGGCGAAGCGTTGATGGGGTATTCAACCTCGAACCGGGTTTTGGCTTGAATGTCAGGCAAAATCATAGGGATAATAGCGGCGGGAACGAGCGGAAGCGCCCGTTAAAAAGGCGGCGCTCCGGCCCACAGGAGCAATTAATGGGCGGGGGGTTGGTGCCAGACGGTTTTTTCAGTACCTTTGCACCCACAAAACCCGGCGGGGTAGCTCAGCTGGTTAGAGCACAGGATTCATAACCCTGAGGTCGGCGGTTCGAGCCCGCCTCC
>JANYFQ010000562.1 GCA_025362615.1 Hymenobacter sp.
GCGTTGAACGATGCCGTTGTAGGGCAACCTACGCGAGACCAAGCACAGCTTGGTGGTACAGCCGTTCAACGCGAGACCCCTCCGGTGGCAGCACAGCTTGGTGGTACACCGTTCCAACAGCCTGAAAACTGCCTGGGGCACTCATCATAACCCAACCGTAACCAACCAGCCCGCTGCAGCCCGTACTTTTGCAGGCAAATTCCCCAAAAATGTGCGTATGCGTTTGAAATACTTTTGCCTGGGTATGGTGCTTTCGGCGGCCTCGGCCCAGGCCAGCGGCTTCGATTCGGGGCCGCAGGGGGCGCGGCTGCTGGGTTTGGGCGGCGCTGGCACGGCTTACACCGGCAGCCTGGCCGCTTTTGGCACCAACGCCGGGCTGCTCGGGCAGTGGGCCGACTCGGCCACGCACCTCAGCTTTGGCGGCACTGCTGTGCTGCGCCGGGCCTCGTTTGTGGGCCTCGACACCGACGTGCGGGCCGACCAGGATTTTACGCCCCTGCCCAACGGCTACCTCTACGCCAGCCGGGCCATCAGCAAAAAAGTGGTGCTGGGCCTGGCCCTGACCACGCCCTACGGCTACCACACCCGCTGGGCCGACAACTGGGAGGGCCGCGCCGTGGTGCAGGAAAGCCGCCTCAACACCTACTACGTGCAGCCCACGGTGGCCTTCCGGCTGACCGACAACTTCAGCGTGGGGGCGGGCGTGGTGTACGCCTACGGCAAGTTCAGCCAGTGCCAGGCGCTGGGGCAGTACGACGGGCCGGCCCAGGCGCGGTTTGCCGGCAGCGGCAGCGGGGTGGGCGGCTCGGTGGGCCTGTTCGGGCGCACCGGCGACAACCTCTCGTTTGGCCTGAGCTACCGCAGCGGCCTGAACATGAAAATAACCGGCGGCACGGCCGAATACACCAACGTACCCGGCACCGACGCGGCGCTCTATGCGGCCAGCACCGGCTTCGGCACCACGTTGCATATGCCCAGCACACTGGCGCTGGGCATCGCCAACCGCATCAACAAAAGCCTGCTGCTCACCTTCGACTTCGCCCTGACGGGTTGGGGGTCGCTCGACTCGCTCAACTTTGACGTGGCGGCGGCGGGCACCGCCCCGGCCCGGCGCCTCATCAGCGGCCGGCGCTACGAAGACGCGCTGGCTTTCCGCATCGGGGCCGAATTCAGCGCCTCGCCCAAGCTCACCGTGCTCGGCGGCCTGCGCTACGACGAAACCCCGGTCCGCGACGAGTACATCACCCCCGATTTGGTCGATGCCAACCGCCTCGGGGCGTCGGCCGGGCTGGTTTACCAGCTCACGCCGCGCCTGAACCTGGAAGCCGCTTACTCCTTCGAGTACGGGCAGCTCCGCACGGCCCGCGTCACGCCCACCGACACCCGCGTGAACAACGTGGCCGGCACTTACCGCACGGCCACCAACACGGTGAGCGTGGGCGTGACAGTAGGGTTTTGATTTTGATTTTAAATTGTTTGATTGTTGCATTGCTTAATTGTTGCTCATACGGCCTCAGAACAGCACTGCGCTCCCTGCGTTTGACCACTGCACCCACTGCGGGGCAGACGCACTCGCCAGCAACAATTAAACAATTAAACAATTAAACAATTAAACAACTTGACCACTAAATCAACCCGTTGCGCCGCTGGTTATCTGGCCCTTGCCTTGGCCGGGCTGGCGGGCTGCGCCCCGTCGCAGGACAACCCCAGCCCCTCGGTGGGCCGCTTCGATGCCAGCAGCTACGTGGCCGTGGGCGACGGCTTTAGCAGCGGCTACAGCAACGGCCGCCTCACCCGTACCGGGCAGAATACCTCGTACCCGGCGCTGCTGGCCCGGCAGGTGCGACTGGCGGGGGCCGGGGCGGCCTTCCCGCAGGCGCTGCTGGCCGAAGGCAGCGCGGCAGCTTACGCGGGCCCGACGTGCAGCGGCCCGCAAACCGTGCCGCAGTTCGGCAGCCGGCCGGCCGCGCTGCCCCAGGACCTGACCGTGCCCGGCCTGCGCCTGGCCGACGTTGAGACGGCAGGCTATGGCAACGCCGCCACGCCCGCGTTCAACCCGTATTTCGAGCGCCTGCTGCCGGCGGCCAACGACAACCGCACATACTTGCAGGCCGTGACGGCAGCGGCGCAATCGGCCACGTTCTTCACGTATTTCGCCGGCTTGGACGATATTTTGCCTTACCTGAAGAGCGGTGGCACCTGCGGCAATTTGCCGCCGGTGCTTACCCGATTCGTCAATAACCTAGCTGTCAATACCTGTCCTAGTCTTGATGCCAAAGCCGAACGCCTACTAGACCAGCTAACGGCCAATGGCCGACGCGGCATCATAGCCCAGCTGCCACCGGTCAGGCAATCGTTTAAAAAGAATGATACTGACACGAAACTCATCAAGGTGCCCACGCTGCCGCTGCTGCGCGAGGCCGAGGCAATACAACAACAGTTTCAGGTAGGAGCCGACACGGCCCGCCTTTACGTCACCAACTCTACTTACGGCGATGTGGCAGCCGCCATCGACACCGAACTAGTGCTGGCCAGCGCGGTGGCCCGAATCGGCCAACTCACATCAGTACAGGTAAATGGCGTGACCATGCAGCTTCCTTACGGACGCGATATTCGCAACCCATTGGTGGATGCGGACGTGATAGATGCCGACGAGTTCAAGAAGGTAGATGCCGTGGTAAGCGCCCACAACGAATACCTGACCATGCTGGCCAAAACGAAGTACCGGCTGCCGTCGGTAAGCGCCAGCAATGCCAATGCTTCGACCCTTAACCTAAGTGATGCCGTATTTGGCAAAGTGAGCAAAGGCTTATCCATTGGTGGGGTACAATATTCGGCAGTGCCCGGCACCGGCGGCATTTTCTCGGCTGACGGATATACCCTCACCCCTCGCGGCAACGGACTGATGACCAACGCCTTTGTAAACGCCTTAAACGTGGCCTACGGGGCTAATGTCCCGTTTATCGACATCAACGCATTGCCCACCACGGCGCAGTAAGCTGACCAGTGTTTTTTCGACGCAACAGAAAGGCCCGGCAAACGCCGGGCCTTTCTGTTGCGTCGATTTTGTGGGAGGCCCCACCCCTCATGGCCAACGGTATAGGCGCAACTGCGCCGTGTCGGTGGCCGCCGCCGCTGCCCGGCGCAGGGTTTGGGCGTAGCCGAGGCCCGTGTATTCGGCGTGTTCGAGGTAGAGCAGCGGGGCCAGCAGTGGGCGGGCGGGCCAGGTGGCCAGCGGCAGCTGCCGGCGCAATGCCTCGAAGCCCGGCAGGTTGGCCACGCGGGCGTAGTCGTCGAGCAGCAGGTAACGAACGGCGTTTTGAGTTGATGCGGGCAGTTTTTGGGCTGAAAGTACGACGGTAAGCGGTTGGCCAGCGGGCAGATACGGGGCCAGGCCGAGGCTGCCCGTGGCGGCCACGCTGCCCGCCGGGTGCGCCCGCAGCCACGCCGCCACGGCCGGGTAGCCGCTGGGCAAATAAGCGTAGAGCTGGGTTTGCAGGCGGTACAAATTCAGCCCCAGGCTGGCCAGCAGCAACACTGCGGCGGCCCGGCGCGGCAGCCACTGGCCCGCCGCCAGCACTAGCAGCGCGGCCAGCGGCAAGTAGGCCAGCAACAAGCCTCTGGGAGCCTTCAGTAGCAACGACATTCCAAACAGCAGGCATCCGGCCCAGGTTGCCAAAAACGCCACCAACGGCAGCGGTTGCCCGCGCCGCCAGCAGCCCGCCCTGCTAGATGCCACCGTTATTACTACCAGCGCCGGCAGCAGCAAGGGCAACTCAAAATCAGTGAGATACCGAAAATAAAAACCCCAGTCGAGGTGCAGCGTGGCGTGGCGGCCCGCCGGGTTATTCGCCGCCGGCCACACCGTGCGGACGTAGAAACCCAGCCAGCGGTGCCAGGGCAGCCCCACGGCCGCACCGGCCGCGCTCAGCACCAGGTAAGGCAGCGCCAGCACAGCCAACGCCTGCAGCGCCAGGCCCGGCCGGCGCAGCAGGCCATCGGCCCGGTGCCATTCGAGCAGCGCCAGGATGGGCACGGCAAACAGGAATTTGTAGTTGCCGCACAGCCCCGCCGCCAGCCAGCCCACGGCCCGCAGCAGCGCCCCGCCCGCCGCCGCCGGGGGCGTGTACAGCCGCCGGAAGTAGCTTTGCAGCAGCCCCGTACCCAGCAGCAGGCCCAGCGAATTCATGGTGAAGTCGCGGCCCGAGAAGGTGAGCAGCAGGCCGGTGCCGCCCAGCAGCACCACGGCGGCGGCCGGGCCGGGCCGCAGCCGGGCTTCGGCTGCCACCCAGGCCCCGAACCAGGCCAGCCCAGCCAGCGCCAGCCCGGCGTTGAGCAGTTGCAAGCCGAAAAAACCGGGGCCGAATACCCGCGCCGCGCCCGCAAAAAACAGCAAAAAACCGGGGCTGCCGTGGTGAAATAAATGCGCGAAATTGCCCGCCGCCAACTCCCCCATCACCTGCCAGTTGCGCACCGAATCGTAGTCCGGCAAGCCCGCTTCGGGTAGCCGCCACAGCCG
Source organism: Hymenobacter sp. (assembly GCA_025362615.1). GTDB lineage: Bacteria > Bacteroidota > Bacteroidia > Cytophagales > Hymenobacteraceae > Hymenobacter. The sequence goes on from JANYFQ010000562.1 coordinate 4,520, forward strand.
GCACGCGGCCACCGCCGCTACCGCCGCCGCCAGCGCCC
>JANYFQ010000570.1 GCA_025362615.1 Hymenobacter sp.
GCGGCAAAAAAAGCCGCCCGCCCGCGCCCTGCCCCAAGACCAACCGCTTGATGGTACTGGCAAAACCACCGACCAAAACCTCCGGGCCAGGACATTATTCGTGAACTTTGTGCGTTACCCATCGCCTGGCCGAAGGGCCGCCGCGAACAAGCAACCAGCCACCAGAAACCAGAAACATAAGATGCGCTTCCTCCTACCGCTGCTATTGCTCCTGAGTGCCGCCGCCCGCGCTCAAGGCCCCGTGGGCTACGGCGACTGGCAGCTGCACCTGCCCACCAACAACCCCCTGCGCCTGGCCGATGCCGGCGACCGCCTCTACGTCGTCACCGAAGGCTCCTTGTATTTTCTCGACAAGAAGCTCAACACCACCCAAACCCTGTCCTCGCGCGATGGGCTGAGCGACGTTGGTGCCACGGCCGTGGCCTACGATTCGGTGCGCCGGCAAACCGTGGTGGTGTACCGCAACGGCAACATTGATGTGCTCGATGCCGCCGGCCGCGTCCGTAACCTGGCCGACATCGTGCGCAAAAGCGTGCAGGGCGACCGCAGCATCAACGGCCTCTACCTCGACCCGCGCCCGGCGGTGCGCCGCGCCTTTATTTCGACCGACTTTGGTCTGGTGCTGCTCAACCTCGACCGCCTCGAAATCAGCGACACGTACTCGGCCATTGGCCCCGGCGGGACCGACGTGCGGGTGTTTGCCGCCACCACCGTCCGCGACAGCCTGTTCGTAACTACCTCGCAGGGCCTGCAAGTGGGCCGCTTTGGCAGCAACCTGCTCGATTACCGCAACTGGACGCGCCCGGCCCAGCAGCCCAACGGCGGTGCCATTTCCCGTGTCCTGGCCACGTTTCGGGGCCGGGTGTACGCCGGCTTTAATTTCGCCGACCTCCACCGCTACAGCCGCGCTGCCAACGCCTGGCTGCCCGTGCCCGGCACCTACTCCAACGAGGTGAAGGCGCTGGTGCCCACGCCCGCCGGCCTGCTCGTGGCCGGCGCCGACGTGCGCCGCTACGCCGGCGCCGGCACCGCGGGCCTCACGCCACTACTGGCCCCGGCCGCCCCCGGCGACGTGGTGACCGACGTGGTGCGGAGCGCCGACGGCAGTTTTTACGTGGCCAACTACCGCACCGGCCTGCAACGGGTGCCGCTTGCGGCCGGCGCACCCCGCGACACCTACGTTGCCAACGGCCCCGAAACTCCGCTGGGCTTCGCCCTCTTGGCCGACAGCCGTTCCAACACCATAAATGTATTCACTGGCGGATACAATGGGATATACGTTCCCTTTAACTATCGCGCCGGATTCTACGAGTACCGGGCCGGGCAGTGGACCAACTTTACCCAACGTACCCTGCCAGACCCGGCCGACTTCCCCGACCCCGTGGACCCCGTGCGCGGGGCCCGCACCCCCGACGGTACGCTCTACGTGGCCAGCCACGGCGGCGGCCTGCTCGAATGGAAGGGGCCGGGCCAGTTCCGCACCTTCGATGCCCGCAACAGCCCACTCATTAGCTGCTGTGGCCCCAATCAGGTGCGTACCATCGACGTGGCCGCCGCCCCCGACGGCACCGTGTGGGTAGCCGAGCGCCATTTCACGGCGGGCTCCTCGGGCCTCTTTCACCTCGACCCCCGTACCACCCCGCCCACCTGGACGGCCGTGCCTTATTTTGACAACGGCCAAAGCCTGGCCCGGATAACGCTCGACGACGCGGGCCAGGTGTGGGGCACCGTCGTCCGCAAAGACGGCCCCGGCGTGCGCGTCGTGGACGGCACGACCTTCGCCAGTCGCCGCTTCACCTCGGCCGACGGCCTGCCCAGCGACGACCTCTACGCGCTGGCCAAAGACCGCAAGGGCGATATTTGGGTAGCGACCCAGAAGGGCGTGGCCGTGTTCAACGACCCCAGCGGTGCCATTGGCGGCACCGCAGGCTTCCGGCAACCCATTGTGCGGCGCGGGGCGGCCACGGGCTTCCCGGCCCTCTTCACCGAAGTAGTGCGGGCCGTGGCCATCGACGGGGCCAACCGAAAGTGGTTTGGCACCGACAACGGCCTCTGGCTCTTCAGCGAAGATGCCGACGAGGCCCTGCAACACTTCACGACCGCCAACAGCCCGCTGCCCTCCAACCGCATCCAGGATGTGGCCGTGAACGATAAGACCGGCGACGTGTGGGTCGCCACCGATGCCGGCCTCGTGAGCTACCGCGCCGCCGCCAGCTTCAGCACCGAAGCCCCCGCCTGCGCCCAGGTAGCGCCCAACCCCGTCCCGCTCGACTTCAACGGCCTCGTGGGGCTGACCGGCGTGACCAACAATGCTTTGGTGAAGATAACCGACGTGGCCGGCCACCTCGTGTACGCCAGCAAGGCCACCGGCGGCGGCGTACTCTGGAACCTCAACGATGTCAACGGTCAGCGGGTAAAACCAGGCGTCTATCTCGTTCTCACCTCCGACGCCGACGGCAAAAACGGTTGCGTGAGCAAGGTAGCAGTGAAATAGGTTTTTAATTGTTTAATTGTTGCATTGCTTAATTGTTGCTCATACGGCCCCCAAACGGCTCCTGAACGACCCTGCGCCCACCGCGTTTACCACTGCGCCCACTGCGGGACATGAGCACTCGCCAGTCAACAATTAAGCAATCCAACAATTAAACAATTCACCATGCTCATCAAAACCCGGGGCATCGTGCTGAGCTTTCTCAAGTACCGCGAAACCAGCATCATCGTCCGCATCTACACCGAGCAGCTGGGCTTGCAGAGCTACATCGTGAACGGGGTGCGCAAGGCCAAGCCACCGGGCCGCATCGCGCTGTTTCAGCCCTTCACACTGCTGGATTTGGTCGCCTACACGTCGCCGCGCGGCGGGCTGTCGCGGCTCTCGGAGTTTCGTTGCGCTGAACCCTACCAAACGCTGCCCTACGACGTGCAAAAAAGCAGCGTGGTGCTGTTTTTATCCGAAGTGCTGGGCCGCGTGGTGCGCGAAGAGGAGCCCAACGAGGCCCTGTTTCACTTCCTGCACGATGCCCTGCTGACCTTCGACCGGCAGGCCGTCGGCTACGAAAACTTCGCCCTGCTTTTTCTGCTGCGCCTGGCCGATTACCTGGGTTTTGGGGTCGAATCAGGGGCCGAACTAATCGACCAGGTAGCGTTGGCCGGCCACGCGCCCACCGGCCCCGGCCAGGCTACCGGCCCCGCCGTGTTGCACCTGCAAGCCTTCGGGCAATATCTGGACGAACTGCTCGCCGGCACCGGCCACAGCACCATCCCCAACGGCCGGGTGCGCCGCGAGCTGCTGGCCGTGCTCCTGCGCTACTACCAGCTCCACGTCGAGCAGCTGGGCGAAGTAAAGTCCCTGGCCGTACTTTCGGAGGTGTTGGCGGGGTAAAATTGTTTAATTGTTTAATTGTTGGCGACAGTTTAGCGCGAAGCGTGTAACTGTCTGCCAGCAGGTTGGGCAAGTTTGTAACTTGCCGGTTGGGGCGTAATGGCAGGGCCCGATGTGCTGGGGTGCAAGTTGCAAACTTGCTCAACGCGTTGCCGTACCGTTACGCGCTTCGCGCTAAACTGTGGGCAGCCAGAAGATGTGGACGGCCGGATGCAGCCGAAACTGACGATTGGGGCCGCCAGAGCAACAATCAAACAATTTAACAATTATTTCACCTTTACGTCTACCAACTCCACGTCGAAGCGTAGCACCGAGTTGGGCGGAATGTTGGCCCCCGCGCCCCGTGCCCCGTACCCCAGCCCCGACGGGATGAGCAGCGCCGCTTTGCTGCCTTTGTTGAGCATGGCAATGCCCTGGTCCCAGCCGGCGATGACGTTGCCCTGCCCCAATGCAAAGTCGAACGGCGCGTTGCCGTGCCTGACGGAGGCATCAAACTCGGCCCCCGTTGCCAGCAGCGTGCCCCGGTACAGGACGCTCACGGTCTGGCCTTTTTGGGGCGGCAGGCCCTTGCCAGGTTTGAGGATGGCGTAGTACGTGCCACCGACAGTCTTCTTGACGGTCAGCTTATTGGCCTTGGCGTACGTCAGAATCTGCGCGTTTTCTTTGACTTGTAGCTGGGCTGCTTTGGCCTGCGTCTGGGCTTGTTGCTGGGCCTGAATTTTTTGTTGCCGGATTTTGAGTTCCTCGGCCGTAATCAACTCGTAAGCACGGATATTGACCACGAGTACGTTGCCCGATTTTTTGAGAAACGGGGCCACCGGTTGGTGAAAGCTGCGGGCAAATACGGTGTCGGCGTTGAAGCGAAACACGGCGCTATCGCCGGGCAGCAGCAGGGCCACGGCTTCTTCCACGCTGCCGCGCGGCGGGTTGGCCGGCAGGGCCATGGGCTGCGGAGCGGGGCCGAGGCGGCGGGTGCTCATCAGCAGCGAGTCGCGCCCGGTACGGTAGTCCATAAACACCGTCAGCAACTGGCCTACGCGGGCGGCGTAGGCCGCGTCGGTGGGCACGGCCAGCGCCCGCGGCTGAAATTTGCCCGCCGCATCGCGCCGGAACAATTGGTATTCGGTGCCGCCGTTGAGGCGGGCAAAAGCCGGGACCGGCACGGCAGCCGGGCGAGTGGGGGCCGTTTGGGCCAGTGCCGGGGCGGCCAGTAGTAGCAGCAGGGCGGCTTTTAGCAGCCGAAAGTCAAACCAAAACATACAAAAAATCAAATACTATCAATAAAAAAATCATCAACCCAAAACTCATCGCACACTCACGAGCTGCAGCTCAAAAATGAGGTCCGTGTCGGGCGGAATTACGAAGCGGCGGTCGTCTTCCGGGTCTGTTACGCCTTTGGCCCCGTAAGCCAGCGCGGCCGGAATCCAGGTGCGAACGCGGGTGCCGGCCGACAGCAGCGGCAGCAGCTCGTCCCAGCCCCGTATGACCTCGCCGCGCCCGACCCGAAACCGCAGCGGCCCGCCCGAAGCCGCCGTGGCATCGAAGGAGCGGCCGTTGGGCAAGAAGCCTGCGTAGCGCACCGCCACCCGGCTGCCCGCCACGGGTTTTGGGCCGGTGCCGGTTTCCCGCACCAGGTAGCGCACGCCGCCGGGCGTGGTCAGCAGCGGGGCGTGGGTCGAGTCGGCACCGGTCGCCGCCCCGCGGCTGACCAGCACCGGCTTGGCTGCCGGTGTTTCCTGCGCCCGCAAAGCGCCCGCCCCGCCCAGTGCCATAGCCAGTACGGCCCGCCAACCCATTGACCAACTCCGCATCACGGCGAAACTTTGGTTATTTCCATCTCGAACGACAGCGGCTGGTTGATGCCAATGGCGCTGCCTTGCCCGCCACCGCTACTGCCGTAGGCCAGGTACGAAGGAATGAGCAGCGTTTTGCGCGACCCCAACCGCATGAGTGGCAGGCCCTCGTTCCAGCCAGCAATCTGTCCGCCCACCCTGAAAACTCCGCACTGGCAGGTAGTCCGGTTTTCGTAAGAATTTTCGAAGACATAGCCCGTCTGGCCGTTGCCCAGCAACCGCCCAATGTAGCGCACCGATACCTCATTGCCGGGGCGGATGAGCGGGCCGGTGCCGTCGGCGGTGTTGATGAGGTAAAGGCCCGACTCGGTGCGGGTATAGTTAGTGATGTTGCGCCGAACCAGGTAGTTGCGAATGGTATCGTCGTCGATGGCTTTGTACTTCTCCGTATTCTCGCGTTGCGCTTTGGCGAGCGCGGTTTCGGAGTTGCAACCCCACAGGGCCGGAACCACCAGGGCCAGCACCAACAGTACGCCCACCAACCGGGCCAGAAGAGTTTTCATAAAGAGCTGCTTTAGTAAGTTGATTTTGAGAAGAATGTGCGGTCTGATTTTGGGCGTTGGCGGAGCCGGTGTCCCAGCCAAAAGCCGTGAGACGACAGCCCCGTTCTCCACAAAAAAGCTGTTCCAGCCAAAGAGCGGGGCCGGCCCCATCGTTCCGCACGCATAGAGCGAAGCCGAAGCGGGGGCGGCCCCGCGCCCTGACCGGAACAGCGGGGTAAATTTACGACGGGCCGCCTACTGGGCCGGTGCGCCGGCCGGAGCCGTGGGCATCGGCATGGGCATCGGAGCCGGCGCAGGGGCGGCAGCCTTAATGTCGAGCACTTCCACGTCGAATTTCAGCGGCGCGTCGGCCGGAATATCAGCCCCAGCCCCGGCCTTGCCATAAGCCAACGGGGCCGGAATCAGGAAGATGGCGCGGCTGCCCTTGTTGAGCAGGGCCACGCCCTTGTCCCAGCCCGGAATAACTTCGCCCCGGCCGAGCGTGAACTCGAACGGCTGCCCGCCGTGCTTGGCCGACGAGTCAAATTCTTTGCCGCTGAGCAGCATACCGGCGTAGTTCATGCTCACGCGCTGGCCCGCTGCCACGTTGGGGCCGGTGCCGGGCTTGAGTATCTGGTAGTAAATGCCCGACGCGTCTTTCTGCATTTTCAGGCCGTTTTTCTTCATGTAGTCCTGAATGATAACGTCGTCCTTGGCACCCTGCGTGGTGGCGTATTCGGCCATTTCCTTCTGCTGGGCCGCCATGGCCTTCATTTGCAGCGACTGCTGTAGTTTCTCGGCCTCGGGGCGCTCAATCAGTTTTTCGGTGCTCACAAAGAGCTGCACAAACGCGCCGCCGCGCTTGAGGGCGGGTGGGGCCGGGCGGCCTTTGAAGAGCGAATCGAGGGCGAAGCGGAACACGGCGCTGTCGCCGGGTTGCAGCAGGGCGTAAGCCTCTTCGGGGCCGCCTTTGCGCTGCACCTCGCCCAGCTGCAGCGGTACGCGCGTGTTGTCGAACTGCTTGCGGGTGTTGTCCATGACGGAATCCTTCCCGGTGCGGGTCTGGATGTGGGCCGTCAGGAACTTGCCCACGCGGTCTTTGTAGGTGGGGTCGCCGTCGGGGCCAATCTCGCGCAGCTCGTACTTGCTGCCCACTTTTTTGAAAATCTTGTACTCGATGCCCGACTTGGTTTTCGAGAACTTGGCCGAGCCGAGGTCGTTGCAGCCCACGAGGCTGGCGGTGCCCAGCACGGCAGCCCCAAGGGCCAGCGCCTGAACAGAGCGGAGGGTAAAACGCATGAAAAAGAAAGAAATGAAAAAAATGGCTTGTTGCCGTGGGGCAAAGGTACGGGTAGCACGGGTTTTCAACCCGTGCGTGGTGGCCGAAGCAGCCGCAGTGGCCCCGAATTGAAATTGTTGAGCTTGCGCGGGTTGAAAACCCGCGCTATTCCACCAGCGCGGTGCCCAGCAGGGCTTCCTGGTAGTGCGGCAACAGGCCCAAAAACCGCGTCACGGTAGCGTCGAGCGGCTGGTAGCTGATGCCACCGGCGGCGTTGTGGTGGCCGCCGCCCTCAAAATTGTCCCGCGAAAAGTCGCTCACCGAAAAGTCGCCCGCCGAGCGGAAAGAAATTTTGACGGCCGGCCCCCGGTCAATAAAGACGGCGGCGAACACAATGCCCTCAATGCTGAGGGCGTAGTTCACCAAGCCCTCGGTGTCGCCGGTTTTGCTGTCGTAGGCTTTCAGCTCGTCTTTGGTGATGGCAATGTAGGCGGTGTTGAACTCGCGGCGCACGATGAGCTTGTCTTTCAAGACGTAACCCAGAAAGCGCAGGCGGATTTCGGTGTGCGAATCGTAGATGCGGCGGTGGACCGACGACAAATCGATGCCCACCTTGAGCAGCTCGGCGATGATGAGGTGGACGTTGCGCGAGGTGCTCGGGTGCCGAAACGAGCCGGTGTCGGTCATGATGCCGGCATACAGCGCCTCGCCCATAGCCTTGGTTATCAGGTCCTGGTCGCCGAGGTCGCGGACGATTTCAAAAATTAATTCGGCCGTAGCGGCGGCGCAAGGGTTCGAGAAGCTGATGTCGGCGAAGTCTTCGGGCTGCTGGTGGTGGTCGATGAGGACCTTGGTGCCGGGGGCCTGGCGGACGTAGTCGCTCAGCTCGTTGATGCGGCTCAGGGCGCTGAAATCGAGGCAAAAAATGACCTCGGCGCGGGCGATGAGGTCGCGGACCTGGGGGTCGTTCTGGCGTTTTTCGTACACCACCACTTCGTCGTTGCCGGCCATCCAGTTCAAAAAAGCTGGGTAGTCCGACGGGGTTATGACGCTGACGTGGTGGCCCTTCTGCTGGAGGTAGCCGGCCCAGGCCAACGACGAGCCGAGGGCATCGGCATCGGGCTTGTGGTGGGTGGTGATGACAACCTGACGGGGCGAGGCAAGCAGTGCCTGCAAGGCAGCAACGGAAGAAGACATTGGCAACTTAGAATAAAACCGGGACAACCGACCGACCAGCACGAGCGGTCGGCGGAACCGGGCGGCAAATTTCGGCACAAATTCGGTTTTCAACACGCATCGGCCCGGCGATGGTTCTTTGTGGCTGTTTCTCACCGCCTGGCGGTTTTCATCCAGACACAAAAAACGAAGAGACCGGAAACCCCACCCGTTCACGGACCTACCTTTGCCCCCGCAACTCCATTTTTTACCTCCAACCCCAACCCATGACAACCAACCGCACCTTCACCATGATTAAGCCCGACGCCGTGGCCGAAAACCACATCGGCGGCATCCTGCACATGATAGAGCAGGGCGGCTTCCGCATCGTGGAGCTTAAAAAGGTGGCCTTGAGCGCCGAACGCGCCGGCGAGTTTTACGCCGTACACAATGAGCGTCCTTTTTACAACGACCTCGTGGCCTATATGTCGAGCGGCCCGATTGTAGCCGCCGTACTCGAAAAAGACAACGCCGTGGCCGACTTCCGCACCCTCATCGGGGCCACCAACCCGGCCAACGCCGAGGAGGGCACCATCCGCAAAAAGTATGCGAAGAGCATCGAAGCCAACGCCGTTCACGGCTCCGACTCCGACGAGAACGCCCGTATCGAAGGTGATTTCTTCTTCGGCCCCGACGAGCGCATCGCATAAGCACGCAGCCAGTCGTGCCCGAAAAGCGCCCCGAGCCTTGCCGTTCGGGGCGCTTTTTTGTTTTTCGGCGTCTCCCTGTGCCTCTGTGCCGGACACAGGCGGAGAGTTTTTCAGCAGGAAGCGGTTAACTTTTGGGTGGGCTTGGCGCTTACTTGCGCGCCCGGCGGCGTGCGCCAGGCCTCATATATGCTTTTGTTTTTTTCCTGAATGCCTGAAGCACTGGTTATCGGCGCCGGCTTTGCCGGCCTTTCGTGCGCGACGGCGCTGGCCGCGCGCGGCTACCGGGTGACGGTGGTGGAGAAGAACGGCCAGGCCGGCGGCCGGGCACGGCAATGGCAGGCCGACGGCTTCACCTTCGATATGGGGCCAAGCTGGTACTGGATGCC
>JANYFQ010000128.1 GCA_025362615.1 Hymenobacter sp.
CAACACCGTCCTCATCATCGAGCACAACCTCGACCTGATAAAAGTGGCCGACCACGTCATCGACATCGGCCCCGAAGGCGGCGCGGCCGGCGGCACCATCGTGGCCCAGGGTACCCCGGAGCAAGTGGCCAAAAGCGGTAAAGGCCACACCAGTAGGTTTTTGGCAGAGGAATTGAAGACGAGCAAGTACCAGTAGGTCAGGGTACTTTTGGGTACTTGGCCCGTAATTTCTTCAAGGTTTCCGGCACTTGGTCAATCTCGGGCAACCAAAGCGGCAACTCGGGGTCAATCCAGCCCATCAGTTCCACAATGGCATCATGGATTTTTTGGACGTGACCAAAGTTTATCCGATTGGCTGGACGCTCGAAGCACAGCGGCTCGTAGTGGTACACGCGGTTGCGGAAGTGCCTGGTTTCCGTCAGTTTCCGGTTGATTTCTTCCCAACTCGTTCCGCGTGGCCGGTGCATGAAGGCGCGGAGCGGAATGCGATTCAGGGCCAGGAAGTACGCTTTGCTGAACAGCGAAGTCCAAAATCCGAAGCTCAGTTCCGGGATGAGGGCACTGCCGGTGGGCGGCACGACGTTGAATTTTTGCTTGAACTCGCGGGTGGCTTCTCTTACCATTGCCAGGGCTTTTTGATTGGTTACCATGCCGTTGGTCCGCGGGTCATAGGCGGTCAGACTTGGGGCAATCATAAACCCGGTTTGCTCGGTGAGTAACCAATCGTCCGTCTTGAAGTCCAACGCCAGCGCGGCGTGGGTGCTGTTGCGAAGCGCCACTTCAAACAAGGATAACGGGACGTAAAAGCTGCGCGAAAGCCTCAGATTGTCGAAGTATAGCTGCAAGGCCGCCGGCTCGTTGCCGCCCGTGGCTTGCTTGTAAGGCGAAAGACGAGCGGCCGACAACAATTTCTCGGCCTTCTGGAACAACATCGGGTTTTCTGTCGTTATTTCGCGGCGTGATACTCGGCTAACTCAGCTGGATAGTCTCTTCGAAGGTCAGTCCTTGAACCCGGGTGAAAGAAATGAACGGCTACTCTTTTGGGTAGCCGTTCGCTTTTGATGCACCTGTGGTTTGACTTAGCCGCTGCCAGGCGGCCCGCAAAGTAAGCCACGAATGGCCATACAAGCCCCTCCACCGCCCATGACGACCGCCCAAGTTCTTTTTGCCCAGTACCAAGCGCTACCCCCGCGCATCCGCCAGCAATTCAGAAAGTTGATTGTGGCCGCAGATAAACCCGCCAAAATCAGTCCGGCTCTTGACGACGAGGACGATGACGACGATAGCGGCGACACCATCCGCATTTCGATGGAAGCCGTGCGTACCAGCATCGAACAGGTGAAGCTGTTGCGGGCGGGCAAAATCACCGGCCGCCCGCTATCCGAATTGCTTGCCGAACTCGAAGACGATGAATAAGCAGGTCAGAACTTTGGACGAGTTTAACAGGCGGTTGAAACGACTTCAACAGAAGTTTCGGACCTTAAAAGGCGAACTAACCAAGCTCGGTGAGGAACTGGCCGACGGCGACCAGCGCCCAGGGGCCAGCATGGGCAACGGCCTCTACAAAATCCGCCTCAGCAGCGCCAGCAAAGGCGGCGGCAAGCGCGGCGGTTTCCGCGTCATCACCTACTACATCGAGCAAACGGCCGACGGCGAGGTCCTGTACCTGGTCACGATTTACGACAAATCCGAAGAAGCCAACATCCTCAAAACAGACCTGCTGAACACAATAAAGCAGGAATTGGAGCAGTAATCCGTCAAACTCGGGTTAAAAAAGCAAGGCCCCGAAATCTTCGATTTCGGGGCCTTGCCCGGTAAATAAACGGCTACTCAGGCGCGGCAGTGCCGTTCCGTTTCATCCGTCAAATCCGTTTGAATCTGCGGTCAGTCTGGGATTACATTTTCATGTTGGCCCCCTTGTCGGCCATTTGCAGGTGCTGCTCCACCACGGGCAGCGTTTTGCCGATGAAGCCCTTCAAATCAGCGTCCTGGGTCATTTTTTCGTGGGCGGCCATCGTGTTGGCGGTCTTCTGGTGGTCGGTTTGCATCTGGGCCAGGTACTTCATTTCGAAGTCCTTTCCGGTCAGTTTTTCCATCGTCGGCACCATTGCTTTGTGTTCGGCATCCATGTCGGCGGGCAGCTTTACGCCTTTTTTGACGGCGATGACTTTAAGGTCGGCCGTGGACTTGGTGTGGTCGGCTATCATCTTGTCGGCCATTTCTTTGGCCATGCCGGTTACGCCTTTGGCGAGGGCCATTTTGCTTTGCTGAATTTCGTTTTGGTCGCTGTGGGCGGCGGTCATCATGAACTCGGCATCGGTGGCGTGGGGGCCAGTAGGGCCAGCGGGGTCGGCTTTACCGGCGGGGTCGGTCATATTATCAGGGGCCATTGCGTCGGCCCCGGCCATTTTACCGTCGGCGTTGTTAGCCATTGCATCGCCGCTGGCCATGCTGCCATTGGTGGCGGCAGTGCCAGCGGGCGCGGTGGTTTGGTTCGTGTCGGGCGTGGTGCAGGCGGCCACCGAAAACGCGGCGACTGAAACAAGCAGGAGCGGAAAATTTTTCATTGGAATATGAGGTGAGGTGTGCAAGTCTTTGCCTACTACGGCCCTCACTGTCAATAGATTTTGTTTTCGATTTTACTGTTCTGCTCTACTGCCCGCGCAAGCCCGAGCATGGCTGACCGCAACCCTTTGCCCGAATTACGTATGGCAATTTGTTCGTTTTTTTAATCTTCACCGTGCCGAAATCTGCCTTTTCCGTCGAAGTCCTGCTGGCCTCGGCGCACGTTTCGGGAGCTACCCGTGCGGCACTGCAAGCCCGACTCGCGGCCCCGACGGCCTACGCGCCGCAGTTTTTTTCGTCCGAAGCCTACGCGCTGCTCGAAGCCGTGGCGGCTCGCTTACTTCCCCAACCCGACCGGCCCACTGCCCCAATTCCGCTGGCTCCGGCCCTCGACCAACGCCTCGCCGACGGCCGCGCCGACGGCTGGCGCTACGATGTACTGCCCCCTGACCGCGAGGCCTACCGCCTGGGTCTGGGCGGCATCCAGGAAATAGCGCAAGCACTGTTTCAGTCTGATTTTCTGCTGCTTGACTCAAGCCATCAGGATGCAGTGGTCGAAGCCCTGGCGGAAGGCAATCCGCCCGGCTTGGTTTGGCAAACGATTGGTGCGACTCGCTTTTTTGAGGAACTGTTGGCCGAACTCACCGCCACGTATTATGCCCACCCACTGGCCCAGCAGGAAATCGGGTACGCGGGCTTCGCCGACCTGCCGGGCTGGACGCGTATCGGCCTCGACGAGCGCGAAGCGCGGGAGCCGGATTTTTATCCAATGAGTGAATGAGCGAGT
>JANYFQ010000584.1 GCA_025362615.1 Hymenobacter sp.
ACGTCGGCCAGCACGTCGAACGAGGCGGTGGCCGTGAGGCCGTAGAGCGGGACGGGCTGGCCGCTGTGGGTGTGGCAAAAGCGGCGGGCGTTTTCGCCCAACTTCAGGTAGGGCGTTCGGAAATCGTGGCCCCATTCCGACACGCAATGTGCCTCGTCAATCACGCAATAATTGAAGGCGACGCGGGGCGTGGCTTCTGTCAGTTTCAGCAATTGGTCGCGGAAGTCCTGGATGACCAGACGTTCGGGCGAGATGAAGAGGAATTGCAGGCCGCCGCCGTGGAGTTGGGCTAGGCGGTATTCCTTCTGGGCCTTACCGCGCACCGAACTGTTGAGGAACGTGGCCCCGTCCATCCAGTTGCGGGCCAGTCCTTCCATCTGGTCCTGCATCAGCGACTTGATGGGGTCCACGACCAGCGCCAGGCCGGACTGCAACAGCACGGCGATTTGGTAGGTGAGCGACTTGCCGCCGCCCGTGGGCAGCAGGCCCAATACGCTTTTGCCCTGCAAGCCCCGGCTGATGATGGGCAACTGCCCCTCGCGCAGGCCCCGCACCCGGTACACGTCCTGCACGAAGCCGGTGAGGGCCGCCACCCGCGCCTGCTGCTTCGGCCTGTCCCACAGGTAGGTTTCCTGGGCCGGGTCGTAGGTCACCATTTCCTTGTACATCAGCAGCGGGGCCGACCGGAACCGCCGCTCCGACCGCGCCCGGTGCGCGGTGCGGATGGTGAGGCTCGCGATGCCGGGTAACTCCACGGCCCGCGTAAGGCCGCTGCGTTGCAGCACCGACACGTCCAGCAGCAGGTCGTACCGGTCGTCGGCGTGGGGCATGGTGCCCGCGTCCTTCACCTCGGTTTTGGGATGGGTGAGCAGCGTGGGATGGGTGAGTAACGTAGGCTGGACAAAGTGCGCGGCCGGGAATACGTGCAGTTCCACGGCGGGCACCTGCCATTCGCGCCCTAGCAGCAGGTAGAGGCGGCGCAAGTCTTCGAGCAGCAGCGCCACGGCTTGCTGGGCGCACGGCACATCGCGCTCCACCACAGCCAGTTTCCATGCGGTGGTGGCTCTGTTGAGTGGGATGGTGCCGTTGAGCAGGGCTTCGAGCAGGGTGCGTTGCACCCGCGCTACGGCCAGCGGCCCCAACGTGAGTTGCAAGGCCCGGCGGCCTTCGGGCGTGGCGGTGAGCGGGGTTTCGTAGTTGGCCCGCATCTGGGCCAGGTACGGGTGGGCCAGGGCCTCGCGCACGGGAGTGAGGCGGCGGGTCGGGTCGTCAAACACAAGGTTGCTCACCGGCAGCCGCACCGGGAACCAACCCGCTTTCAGGGCAGCCGTGTCGCGCTGGGTGTCCTTGATTTTTTGGGCTGGTTCGGCGTGGGTTGGACCGTCCACTTCCAGCACCATGCCTTGCACGGCTTTGGGCCAGGGGTGGGGGCTGCCAGTGGGCCGCTCGCCCGCGTTCGCCGGCTGCCACGGGTACGGGAAGGCGAGGGTAAAATCCGCGTCTTGCTCTGCGAACTGGCCCAACGGCCGTTCGGGGTGGCGGGCCAGGTGGGTGGCTTCGTCCAGGCCCCACGTCAGCAGGTTGTCGAGCTTGGTTTGGGGTTGCAGCAACTGCGTCAGGAACGGGGCGGTTTCGGCGGGCAGCAGTTCGCTGGCGAATTTTTGTTCGGAGTAACTGTCGGTAACGGACTTCCAGGCCGCCGCAACCTGGGCCGGTTGCAAATCGGGGTCGATGGAATGCAAGGCCTGCCACAGCAACTGCGCCCAAGCGGTTTCGTCGGGCGCGGCGGGCAGCGCGAAGCGCAAGGTTCCGGTATCGGTGGCATCCACCACGGCCAAGTCAATATGCCCGTTGGCGGCCAGGAATGCCGGGGCACCCGGCCAACATTCGGCCAGCGTGGCGGCGGCCAGGGCCACGGGCGCACGGGTAGGCAGGCCCCGCATCAGCAGGTTGGCGGCCACAGCAAACACCGCATAGTGGCAACCTTTGGGGTCGTAGTCGGGGTTGCCCGCTGCAAACGGCTGGTTGCTGGTTACGTCAAAAAACGCCAGTTCCTGGAGTAGTGCCCTTACTTGTTTTTCGGCTTCCTTTGGCTCCTTACCTGCTGCCTTGCAAAGGTGTGGCAGCAACTCCTCAATGAAATACCCGGCGTGCAGTTGCATCATGGAAGCGGTGCGGTGGTGTGGGAAGGACGGGTCGGCCCCGCCTGTGCAGAGAGCGGAGTTGTTGCAAGGCATCAAATCTACGTGCAAACGGTAATGCAATTAATTAGCCGCCCTGTTCAAATGCCCCGCCATCTCTTTCTCACCTCCGACCATCGTCCGTAACTTTGGGGCCTCATGCCACAACTATCCCAGCGCGGCCGGCAAATGCCGGTTTCGCCATTTCGCAAGCTCGCGCCCCACGCCGAAGCCGCCAAAGCCGCCGGCCGCATCGTGTACCCGCTCAACATTGGGCAACCCGATGTGCCCACGCCACCCGAGATGCTGGCCGCCATCCGCCACGCCGATTTGCCGGTGCTCGGTTACAGCCCCGCCGCCGGTACCGACAGCTACCGCCACAAGCTGGCCGCCTACTACCAACAAACAGGCATAGACGTTGATTTCGAGCATATTCTGGTGACGACGGCGGGCTCTGAGGCCATCCTGTTTGCCATGCTTTCCTGCCTCAACCCCGGCGATGAAGTGGTGGTGGCCGAACCCTACTACGGCACGTATGCTGCCTTCGCCATTGCGGCGGGCGTGACGATTGTGGCCGTCACGGCGCACATTACCGACGGATTTGCCTTGCCGCCGCTGGCTGATTTTGAGGCCGTTATCACGCCGCGTACCCGCGCCATCCTGCTCTGCAACCCCAGCAACCCCACCGGCCACGTCTATTCGCGGGCCGAGCTGACGGGCCTGCTCGGCCTCTGCCAGCGGCACGATTTGTACCTGTTGTCCGACGAAGCGTACCGCGAATACTGCTACGACGGGGCCACCGCCACCAGTGCCCTGAGCCTGCCCGGCGGCGAAGCGCACGTCGTGGTACTCGACACGATTTCAAAGCGGTACAGCGCCTGCGGAGCGCGGATTGGAGCGCTCGTCACCCGCAACGCCGCCGTGTGGACGGCCGCCTTCCGCTTCGGGCAGATGCGGATTTGCCCGCCCGTGCTCGAAATGCTGGCCGCCGAAGCC
>JANYFQ010000589.1 GCA_025362615.1 Hymenobacter sp.
CAAAAAAGCCGCCCGCCCGCACCGTTCTCGACTTTCTAAACAGCTTCATTGGGTTTTAGGTATTGGGTTTTAGGCATCAGCCCATCACGCTATAAAATTTCTAACACCCAACACCGAACACCGAACACCGAACACCTAACACCCAACACCGAACACCCAACACCCAACACCCAACACCGAACACCCAACACTTAAAACCCAACCCCCAACCCCCCGTGCCTAACCCGCTCCTCGCTTCGCTCAGCGCCGCCCCCGGCCCGCACCCCACCACCGGGGAGCTGCGCGACTACGCGGCCGGCACCCTGCCCCCCGCCGCCCAGCACGGCGTCGAGGCTCACGCCCTGGCCTGCCCCCGTTGCGCCGATGCGCTGGCGGGCTGGCAGCTTTCGGCCCCCGCCCCCGCCGATGCCGCCCTGGCCCGGCTGCGCGGCCGGCTGCGCGAACGGGTGCAGGAACTGGAGCCGCTTGCGGACGAAGTACCGCTGCCGACGACGGTGCCCGCCGCCCCGAGCAGCGGGGCCGCGCCCTGGCTGGGCCTGCGCCGCTGGGCCGCCGCAGCGGCCGTGGCGGGCCTATCGGCCGTGGGCGTGTGGGCCTGGCAGCACCGCGAAGCGGCCGAAATTGTTCGGCCCGAGGTGGCCGCCGTGGCCCCCGCCCCGGCCGCTACGGGCGAGGCAGCCAGCCCGCTGACATCGGCAGAAAACACAGCGGCGGCCCCATCGGCACCGCTTGCGGCCCCCGCCGCGCCCGGTGCCGTGGTGGCGGCCAAGCCCGCCCGCCGCCCGGCCCAGGCCCCGCCGCTGGCCGCCGGGCGGCCCGTCCGCCCCCAACCCGCCGCTCCGGTCGTGGCCCAGGCCCCGGTTGATGCCACCAGCGCCCCCGCCGGTGCCGAAGCCCCCGCCGGCAGCATCGCCGCCGATGCTTCGGCTACCGACGCCGCCGCGCCGCCCACCGTTGCCTACAACGCCCCCGAAACCAGCGACAAGAAACAAGAAGCCAGCAATAAAGCACTCAAAACCGCACCCGCCGCAGACCAGGAAGACGACCGGGCCGACCGGGCCGCTACGGTCGCCGATGCCTCGTCGGCCCGCGCCAGAACAGCCCGCCCTGCCCCCACGGCCACGGCCATGCCCGCCCCGGCCCCCATCGGCCCCGCGCCGGTGGGCGGCTGGCTGGCCCTGCGCGAGCGCCTGCGCCGCCAAGCCGCCGACTTCGACCCCGCCGAAAACGCCACCCGCCTCACCGGCACGGTGTACCTGCGCCTGCTTATCGGCACCGACGGCAAGGTGCAAGAAGGCAAAATCCTGCGCGGCCTGCGGGCCGACTACGATGCCGAAGCCCTGCGCCTGGCCACCGAAGCTGCGCCGCGCTGGCAGCCGGGTCTGGCCAACGGCCGCCGCGCCGCCCTGCCCGTCGAGCTGATAGTTTCTTTCTGAGGCCGCACGAGCCAGAGCTGGCCCTACGGCCTGGCCTTGAGGAATTTGATGAGGCCGGCCATGTACACGGCCTGGTCGTCGTACATACTCATGTGGCTGCCGTTGGGGCAAATCAGGGCCGTGCCGTGTTGCACCTGGGTGGCAATGCGGGCCATGTGGGCGGGGTCCATGGTGTCGTGTTTCCCGCCGATGGCGAGCACCGGAATGACCAGCCGGGGCAGGTCCTTCACCCGGTCCCAATTCACCAGCTTGCCGGCCACCCCGAACTCGCTCGGCCCCTGCATCGTGACGTAGAGCGACTGGTTCATCTTGCCCAGCGAGCGAACAACGGGCTCCGGGTTGGGCACGAGGCGGCACAGGTGCTGGGCGTAGAAGTTGGGTTCGAGCAGGCCCATGTAGCGGGGGTTGGCGAAGTCTTTGCGGGCTTCCAGCCGGCGGATTTCGGCCAGTACCTCCGGCTTCATTTGCTTGGCCAGCACGTCCTGGGCGTATCTGCCGTAGGCGGGGCAGCTCATCATCATGTTCGAAATAATGAGGCCCTTGAGGTGCTGCTGGTACTTAAAGGCGTACTCGGCGGCCAGGATGCCGCCCCAGGAGTGGCCCAGCAGGTAGAAGTTTTCTTTGTCGAGGTGCAGGGCCTGGCGCACCTGTTCCACCTCTTCCACGTAGCGGGGCAGGCTCCAGAGGGCCGTATCCCTGGGGTTGTCGGAAAGGCCGCAACCGAGCTGGTCGTAGTAAATAAACTCAATGCCTTCCGGGGGCAAAAAGCTTTCCAGGCACTCAAAGTATTCGTGCGTCGCGCCCGGCCCGCCGTTGAGCAGCAGCACCTTAATTTTCGGGTTGTTGCCGAAGCGTTTGGTCCAGACCTTGAAGCGGCCTTTGGGGGTGGTGATGGGAATGACTTGCACCCCGCCCGTCTGCACGCTGGCCGGCTGGGGGGCAAAATACGTGGCCAGCGTCGGGGCCGCTGTGGGGGTTGCGGCGGCAGTGCTAACGGCGGTGGGCGCAGTGGTGCCGGCCGGCTGGCAGGCCGTGAACAGCGGCAGTGCCAGCAGCAGCGCGGCGGCCAGGCGCAGGGCAGTGTTTTTCATGGGGCGAGGTGGGGAGTGATGAATTGCTCAAAAGTAGCGTTTCGCCGCGCTGTAATGCCCGGTTTGCCGTCGCGGCCCGGTTGCCGTTGCGCTACCGGCCCGGCGTACTTTTGCCCGGTGTTGCGCCCGTCACGGGCCGCCCCCGCACCGCCACCAATCCAACAAGTCACCAATCCCCAACCCGCCACCCCGCATGAATTTCCGCACCGAAAAAGATACCATGGGCGCCGTGCAAGTCCCCGCCGACGCGTACTGGGGCGCCCAAACCCAACGCAGCATCCAAAACTTCCCCATCGCCCAGGACATCAACCGGATGCCGAAGGAGATTATCCGGGCCTTCGCTTACCTTAAAAAGGCCGCCGCCCTCACCAACCGCGACGCCGGCATTCTGTCGGCCGACAAGGCGGCGCTGATTAGCCGCGTGGCCGACGAAATCCTGGCCGGCCAGCTCGACGAGGCTTTTCCGCTGGTGGTGTGGCAAACCGGCTCGGGCACCCAGAGCAACATGAACCTCAACGAGGTAATTGCCTACCGTGGCCACGTACTGCAAGGCGGCCAACTGACTGATGAGAAGAAAATCCTGGCCCCCAACGATGACGTTAACAAAAGCCAAAGCTCGAACGACACCTTCCCGACGGCCATGCACATCGCGGCCTACAAAATCCTGGCCGAGCTGACCATCCCCGGCATCGAAAAGCTGCGCGACACGCTGAAAGCCAAGTCGGAAGAGTTCAAGCACATCGTCAAAATTGGCCGCACCCACTTCATGGACGCCACGCCGCTGACACTGGGCCAGGAGTTTTCGGGCTACGTTGCGCAACTGGAGCATGGCACCAGGCATGTGCGTGATGCGCTGCCGCATTTGTGTGAGCTGGCGCTGGGCGGCACTGCCGTGGGTACCGGCCTGAATGCGCCCCAAGGTTATGCAGAGCAGGTGGCCGCCGAACTGGCAGCGCTTACGGAGTTGCCCTTTGTCACCGCACCCAACAAGTTTGAAGCGCTGGCCAGCGCCG
>JANYFQ010000010.1 GCA_025362615.1 Hymenobacter sp.
GGTCGTTTTCACTCCACTACCACGCGGCGGCTGGCTACCAGCGCCCCGGCCCGCACCCGCAGCACGTAGAGGCCGGCCGCCCGGCCCGTGAGCGGCAGCGCGAACTGCCCGCCGGTGGCCGTTAGCGGGCCGGTGGCCTGCGCCACCGTTTGGCCCAGCGCGTTCAGCAGTTCGAGGTGGAAGGCGGTGGCACCGGGCACGGGCGGCACCTGCACCGTCAGGCGTTCGCGGGCGGGGTTGGGCCACGCGCCCAGGCCGGCCGCCAAGGCGTTGGCGGCCGTGCCCAGGGCCGTGGCGGCCGGCCCGAACCGCAGGGCGAAGCGCCCCGCCAGCGTTCCGGCCCCGGCCCGGAAGGCGTAGCGCACCGTGCTGTCGAGGCGCAGGGTTTGGCCGGTGGCGGCATCGTCGAGCCACGCGGCCGTACCGGCCATGTTTTGCCACTTCGGGGCCAAAAACGCGAAGCTGCCCGCTTGCGGCAGGGCCAGGCCCAACGGCACCGCAGCGGCGGCCGGGCGGCCAACGGGCGGCAGCGGCGGCAACCCGCAAATGCCCAGCGCCTCGCCCGTGCGGGCCACGGCCCAGAGCGAGGGTTCGCCGCCGGTGTTGGCGGCCAGTTGGCGGGCATCAAAGCCGGGGTCGAAGCCGGGGGTGGCCCCGGCCTCGAAGTACACCACCGTTTCGTCGGCGCGGCCGGCGGCATCGGTCAGGCGCAGCGTGAGTTGGGGGCGCAGGTCGGCGGCGGCGGCCGTGGCGGCCGGGCCGCGCAGGAAATCTTGCGGGCGCGTGTCCACGCGGCGGGCGGCGTTGTCGAGCGTGAGCGTGAGGGCTGAGGCCGGGGTGGCCATCCGCACAAAAAAGCCTTGGGCCACGTCGAGTACCGGGTTGCCGATGCCGTTGATGTAGCGCAGGTAGCGCCCGCCGTAGGGGCTCGTGCTTTGGAAGACGTAGAGGGCCGGTTCCAGGCCGGCGGGCAGGGCCACGCGGCTCCAGTCGAGGGGCGAGGGGTAGGGGTTGCCCAGCAGGTGCCAGCCGCCTTCGGCCACCGGCGCGGCGGCGCGGGCCAGGGGCAGGGCCACGGCCCCGTTGGTGAGCGGCCCGGTGAAGGCCACCGTTTCGCCGCCCCCGACCTGCACCGTGCAGCCCCGGCCCGGCGCCAGCGGCGCGGCCAGTCCGCCGGGCACGTACCAGCCCCGGTCGAAGGCCCCGAAGTTGCTGGCCGTGCCCGCAATGCGGCCCTCGTCGTACCCAAACACCGTGGGGAAGGGCACCACCAGCCCCGGCGCGGCGGCCGTGTTGTAGGCCGCCGTCAGCACGGGCGCGAAGCCCGCCGTGGCCAGGCTGCCCACCGTGGCGTTAGCGGTGGGCGGGCTGAAATGCCGGTAGCCCAGGCCGGGGTTGCGGTAGGTGTTGATGTAGCGTTGCACGGTGGCCGTGCCCCGCACGGCCCCGCCGGTGTTGTCGACCCACGCCTGCGTGTTGCGGTCCGAAAGCAGCGTCAGCCCGTGGCCGTTGGTAGTCAGGTCGCCGCGCAGCAAGCTGAGGCGGTAGGCCAGCCGCAGCGGTTGGGTCAGGGTCAGGCCCGTGGGGTTGTCGAGGGAGAGTTGAAATACTTGGGCGGGCAGGCCGTCGCCGGTGCGTTGGGCCTGGGTGCCGTTGTAGGTGTAGTAGCCGTCGGCGAAGGTGCGGGTGCCGGTGAGTTGCACGGCCCCCGTCGGCCCGCTCAGGCTGATGCCCGCCGGGTCGCAGATGCTGAGGGTGGCACCCGGCTCCATCACGAAGTTGCCCGGCCCGGTGATGGGCTGGCAACCCGTGACCAACCCCCCGCCGCCCCGCACCGTGAGGGTGCCCGTCACGCGCAGCGGCCCCACCAGCGTGCCCACGGTGCCGAAGAACGGAAACACCGTCACGTTGTGGTACACGCCGCTCACGTCCATCGCCCCGATGATATCCAGGTCGGGCGGATTGGCCGACACCGTGAACACCGTCGGGCTGCTGGCCACGCCAGACGGCGTGTACACGTACACCTGTGCCGTGCTGGCCCCCACGGGCACCGTAAACGTGAGGCTGGTCGAGGAATTGACCGTGTAGCTCGTGGCCGCCGTCGAGCCAAGGGCCACCCCAGTTACCCCAAAAAAGTATTGCCCCGTCACCGTCACCACCGTGCCCGGCAGCCCAAACGTGGGCGAGAAGCTCGTGATGACCGGCGGCGGCAGCGTGTTGAGGTAAAGCAGCGGCGTGCTCGAGCCCAGGTTGGCCGCAATGCACGAGATGTCCAGCGCCCCGTCGCCGTTGTAGTCGGCCAGTTGCAACGTGTACGGGTTGCCGGGCACGGACGTGGAAACCAGGGTGCCAAAGCCGCCGCTTCCGTTGTTGAGGCCCACGCGCAACTCGCCGCCGCCGCGACTCAGCACCAGGTCGGGCAAGCCGTCGCCGGTGAGGTCGCCCAACCGCACCCGGCCCGCCTCAAGGCCCGTGAACAGGCTGTACGTGCCCGAAAAGTTGCCCTGCCCGTCGTTGAGGCGCACGTCCACCAGGTTGTAGTTGGTCGGGTCGGCAACGCCATCGTATGCCCGCCCCGATACCAGGTCCAGGTCGCCGTCGCCGTCCACGTCGGCTACCTCAAAATCCAGGGGCTCTTTCATCGTCGTCACCACCGCGCCCGGCCCGAAGCTGGCGCGGCCGTTGTTGCGGCTCAGGGTGTACTTGCCGTCGCTCCTGCTCAGGGCCAGCAAGTCCAGGTCGCCGTCGTTGTCGGCATCGAGCAGGCGCACTTTGGTCGTGGCGTAGGGCAGTCCGAACGACACTTCCGGCCCAAAGCCCCCGCTGCCGTCGTTGAGGCGCAGCGTGGCATCGTTGAGGCCAGGGCCGGGCCAAACAAGGTCCAGGTCGCCGTCGCCGTCCAAGTCGCCCACTTCGGCGTTGCCGGGCACGTTGGCCAGGGCTATCTTGGTGAAGCCGGGGCTGTTGTTGCGGAAGTAGCACCCCTCAGTCAGCACGTCCAGGTCGCCGTCGTTGTCCACGTCGAGCGGCGTGGCCCAGAACGGCCCGCCGAACTGCTGCCGGGTGAAGGCATCCAGCACCGCGCCGGGGGCGAAGGTGCCGCGCCCGTCGTTGGTGAAAAACCGGATGCCGGTGGCCGTGCAGGCCAACAAGTCCAGGTCGCCATCGCCGTCCGCGTCCATCGGCTCCATGAAAGAGGGGTTGGCGATGGCCGACACGTCGCCGCCCCGCGCCAGTTGCCCCGTGGCCGGGCCGCTGGCCGTCGTGAACTGGTACACGTCGGGGCGGCAGGCCGCGCCGTTGGTGCCCAGCACGGTGGGCGGCAGGCTCACGCGCACCACCTCGCCGGGGCCGAAGGGCCGGGCCGGCTGCACCCGCACCGTGGCCGTGCCGCCGCTCGTGGCCCCGCCGCGCCGCCCGCCGCTGCGGCTGCCCCACACCCGCAACTCGCCGGCCGTGCCCGCCGCCACGGGCACCGACAGCGTGAGGGCCACGGCCGTGGCCGGGTCGGCCGTCAGGGCGTTGCGAGCGGGGGCGCGGGCCAGCACCGTGGGCGCGGGCGGCCCCGTCACGACGAAGTTTTGGGCGGCCGTGGCCGTGCCGCCCAGCGTCGTCAGGGTCAGGGGGCCGGTGCTGGCCCCCGGCGGCACCGTGGCCGTGACGCGGGTACTGCTATTCACCACGAAGCTGGCCGCGATGCCATTAAACAGCACCCCGGTGGTGGTGTTGAAGCCCGTGCCCGTCAGCACCACGCTGGTGCCCACCGGCCCGCTGCCCGGCACCACCCCGCCGATGGTGGGCGGCGGAATGCGGTTGAAGGCCACTGTAATGCTGTTGAGCGACGAGTTGACGCAGGCGATGTCGAGGGCTTGGTCGCCGTCCAGGTCGGCCACCACGGCCAGGTAACCGTCTAGACCCACGCGCACGTTGCGGTTGGCCCCGAAGCGCCCCGTGCCGTCGTTAAGGCTCAGGAACAAAACACCGGAACTGCCTTGGGGCCGCAGCACGTCCAGGTCGCCGTCGCCATCAAGGTCGGCCACCACCACGCCAAACGAAGTGCCCGGCAGGTCGGGGGCATTGGCAAAGGTGCCGTTGCCGTTGTTGAGCAACACGTCGCTGGCGGCACCCGTGCTGCTCACCATGTCCACGTCGCCGTCGCCGTCGAGGTCGCCCAGGGCCAAATTGTTGCTGCGGGCACTGGTAACGATGTCGGGGGCGTTGGCGAAGGTGCCGTTGCCGGTGTTGAGGCGCACCGTGCCCACGCCCACCGTATTGCTGTTGGCCACGCTGGCCACTCCCACAAAGTCCAGGTCGCCGTCGTTGTCGAGGTCGCCCACGGCGATGGCGTTCGTGCCGGGGGCCACCGCCACGTCCGAACCCCCGCCGAACACGCCGCTGCCGTCGTTGAAACGCACCTGCACCCGGCTGTTGAGGTACCAGGAAGTCAGAAAATCCAAGTCGCCGTCGGCATCCAGGTCGGCCAGCAGGGGCGCATTGCTTGGGCCGTTCAACGCGATGCGCGACACGACGGCAAAGCTGCCGCCGGTGTTGCGCCAAGTCTCGGCAAAGGCGCGGGTCGAGGTCATCGGGTTGTAGCTCGTGGTGAGCAAGTCCAGGTCGCCGTCGTTGTCCAGGTCGCCCACCACGACGCCCGGAACGGTGCTGCCCGCCGGGGCCGACAGCACGGCCCCCGCCGCAAAATTCCCCGCCCCGTCGTTGAGCAGGATGCGGACGTTGCCATCCACCACCAGCAGGTCGCCGTCGCCGTCGTTGTCCACGTCGGCCGTCACCACGCTGTTGGGCATGGCGGGCAGCGCCAGCGTCGGCCCGCCCACGAAGTCGGCTGGCCCCGCCCCGGCCGCCGCCCCAAACTGATAGACTTCGGCGCGGGCCGCCACGCCGTTGGTGCCCCGCACCGTGGCCGGCACCGTCACGCTCACCTGCTCGCCGGGGGCAAAGGTTTGGGCGGGCGCAAAGCGCAGCGCCGCCGTGCCCCCGCCGCCCATCGTGCCCGCCCGCAGCCCCCGCCGCTGGTTGCCGAACACCCGCACGTTGCCCGCCGTGCCCGCGCTCACGGCCGACGAGAACGTGAGGCCCACCGCCCCCGCCACCGGGGCGGCCACGGCGTTGCGGGCCGGGGCCCGCAGCGTGAGGGCGGGCGCTTGCGCCCGCGCCGCCGGCCCGGCCACCCCGCCGCCAACGCCCCCGGCCAGCACCAAAAAAAGCCGCAAGCGGCACACGGGTTTCAAGGTAATAGGACTTACGCACTCGCCCCCACCAACGCGGGAATGAGGGGGTTTTGCAGGAGTTGGCGCAGGTAGGGTGCCCACTGCTGTTGGTGGGCTTGGTAAAGGGTTTGCCCGGCCTGGCGGGCGTACTGGTGCAGTGAAACC
>JANYFQ010000626.1 GCA_025362615.1 Hymenobacter sp.
CCGCAGCCGCCGCCTACTTTGCCGCCGTTGGCCCCGCCGGCCCCTTCGCGGTAGCTCTCGAAACTGGTTTCGGGGGTCTCGACGGTTTTACTGCCCAGCTTCATGTCCTCGTCGTTGAGGTACACTTTCTGGTAGGCCGCCACCGACACGCAGCCGGGCAGCGCGGCCCCGAGCGGCAGCAACAGCAGCCCCAGCAGCAGGCGAAGGCGCGGAAATAAGAATCGGTTTTTCATGGTCATAGCACACATAAAATCATGGTTTTGCGGCGGGCGCGGGCGTAGTGCCGTGGTAAAAATTCAGCGTCATGCCCCGCGAGGCCAGCGTGCGGTTGTCGTCGGTTATGAGCGTGCAATCGACGCCTTTGAGCTGGTTGATGAAGGCCAGACCGGCGGTTGGGCCCTTCACAAAAACAACTTCGTCCAGGCCATCGGCCAGCTCCACGTCGGGGCACAGAATCGTGACCGAGCGCAGCCCCACCGACGGGTAGCCGGTGTGCGGGTTGATGATGTGCCCGTACACCTGCCCATCAACCGTAAAATACTGCTCGTAGTTGCCGGCCGTAACCACGGCCATGTCGGTAACATCGACCCAGGCGGCCACCGCGTTCGGGTGGTCGGGGTCGCCGATGGCCACGCGCCAGAGCGAGCCGTCGGCCTGCCGCCCCCAGCAGTAAATATCGCCCGAGCCGTTCAGCAGCCCGCCCTTGATGCCCAGTTTGTCGAGCACCGCCCGGGCCCGGCGCAGGCCGTAGCCTTGCAGGATGCCCGCCAGGTTGATGCGCATCCCTTTTTCGGGCAGAAAAACGGTATGCTTGTCCGCATCGAGCCGAATTTTCTGCCAGCCAATGCGCCGCACCGATGCCCGCACGGCGGCCGAATCGGGCAGCGCCGGATGGGCCTGCCGGTCGAACCTGTAGAGCTTGTCGGCGCTGGCGAAGGTGATGTCGAAGGCCCCGTCGCTGAGGCGCGACAGGTTGAGGGTGCGGGCAATGAGGTCGAAGGTTTCGGCCGACACGGCCACCGGCCGTAGCCCCGCCGCCCGGTTGATGCGCACGACCTCGGAGGTCGAATCCCAGAACGACAGCAGCCGGTCGATGCGCCGCACCTCGCCCAGGCCCGCGCGCAGGGCCCGCTGCCCGGCCGAATCGTCGGGCGCCACCACCGTGAAGGTAAAATGCGAGCCCATGAGGCGGGCGCTGCGCGTGAAAGTGTGGCGCGGAACCGCCGCCGGACCCTGGGCGCGACTAAGCTGGCTGACCAGCAGCAAAGCCAGCACCAGGTACAAGGGCAGAACGGGTTTCCGGCGGTTTCGCATCGGGGTGATAACAGCCGCGGGGCCGGCAATGGCTGCCGAACCCCGCGGGCAGCATCTTAAAGTTTGCTTAGAGCGTGGATGCAGAAGTTCTAAAGCGTCGGCACCACCTTTTTCAGGTAGGCTTCGAAGGCGGCGGGGCCGCCGGCGATGTAGCCGGTTTTGGCCAGCACCTTGCCCTCGGGCGAGATGACGACCGCCAGCGGGAAGTCGCCTTCGCGGTTGAGCTGGGCGGCGGCGGCATCGTTCATTTTCTGCTGGGCGGCCGGGAGCTGGTTCTTCTTCATGCGCGGGAAATCGAAGTGCGCCAGCACCAGCTTGCCCTGGGCGTAGGCCAGAAACTCGGGCTTCGAGAACACCTCCTGCTCGTACATAATGCAAGGCTTGCACCAGTCGGAGCCCGAAAAAACGGCCAGCACGGGCCGGTTGGCGGCTTTGGCGGCGGCGCGGGCGGCGTCGAGGTCGGTGAGCCAGCCGGTTGCTATTTCGGCAGCGGGCGCGGCCAGCACGGCGCTGGCAGCTGTCAGTACCCGCGCATCGGCAGCGGCGGGCGCAACTACTTGTTGAGCTGCCCTTTGGTCAACCATTGGGGCCGCTATTTGGTCAGTCACTGGGGCGGCCGTTGGGTCAGCCGTTGGGGCGGATGCCACTGGGGCGGGCGCCACGGTTACGTTGCTTTTGGTCGCGGCGCCGGTGGCGCTGGTGGTTTTGGCTTTCACCTTATTATTCTTGACCTTGACGGTGGTTTTCTGGGCCAGCGCAGGACCAGCACTCAGCAGGGCCAGGCCGAGGGCCAGCGTGCGGGCAGCGTTGAAAGCGGGAGAGAATTTCATGGCGAGTTGAAAGGGATGAGTAGCCGCAGACCAGCCGCGACAACCTGTGAGTGAATACAGCTTCACCCGGCGTAAGTTAAATATGCCCGGGTAGAACCTTACATTACCGGTGTTACCAAAATTCTGGCCATATCATGAAAGGGGAATGAATAAAGCAGCTTCAGGGTACTTGCCTGACATACGGGCCGCCGGGGGCGTTCTGCATCTTCTGCTGGGTCGAGTATAAACTACTGCCACACCTGGTAGCCGTGCGGCGGCAGCGTCGCGCCGGGGGCCGTGGTGCCAGCCGCTGCGCCAAACAACTCGTGCCAGGCCGGCCCCGGCGGCAGCGCCACGGCCTGCGGCCGGTCGGTCAGATTGGCCAGCACCACCACGGCCGCCGCGCCCCGGCGGCGCTCGAAGGCCACCACGCCCGGCGGCGCGGGCAGCAGCCGAAACCCGGCGCAGGCATCGAAATTCCGCAGGGCCGGGTGGCGGTTGTGCAGGCGCAGGAGTTGGGTGTAGAAGGGTTGGAGCGGGAAATCAGCCCACGCGATGGTGTCTTTGTCGAAGAAGCGGAGACGCTTTTTGAGGGCTGCTTCCTGGCCGCTGTACACCATCGGGAGGCCGGGCAGCAGGGCCGCTACCACGGCCAGGGGCTGGGCGTTGGGGCCGAGGCGCTCGTACTCGGTGCCGTCCCAGGCGTTCACGTCGTGCGAGCTGGTGAAGTTCATGAGCTGTACGCCGGGCGGATACATCCGGCGCTCGGCGGCGAAGTAGGCGGGCAGGGCGGCGGTGGTTTTGGTGCCTTGGGCCAGGCTGTCGAGCAGGTAGTGCAGGCGCAGGGCGTAGTTGGCATCGAAGGACTTTTCGAGCAGATGGGTGTGCGGCGTAAACACGCCCTTCGGCAGAAAGGGCGGGCTGTGCAGTTCGTCCCACTCGGCGAGCATAAATACGGGCTTGATTTTGTTGAGTTCTGCCCGCGAGGTTTCCCAGAAATCCGTCGGCACCAGGCCCGCCACGTCGGCCCGAAAGCCATCGAAGCCGGCTTCCGTCACCCAAAACTTCATGCTCTCGGTCATGTACTGGCGCAAGGCGGGGCGGCGGTAGTCAAAGTCCACCACGTCCTGCCAATCGGCCACGGGCGGCACGAGGCCGCCTTTCGCGTCGCGGGTGTACCAGTCGGGGTGCTGCTGCACGAGGGCGTTGTCCCAGCTGCTGTGGTTGGCCACCCAATCCAGAATAACGTGCATCCGGCGCCGGTGCGCCTCCTTGATAAAGTGCCGCAGGTCGGCCATTGTGCCAAATTCCGGGTTCACGGCCCGGTAGTCGCGGATGGAATACTGGCTGCCCAGCGTGCCCTTGCGCTTGAGGCGGCCGATGGGCTGCACCGGCATCAGCCAGAGCACACTCACCCCCATTTTTTGCAGCCGGTCGAGGTGCGGCTCGATGGCCCGAAACGTGCCTTCGGGCGTGTACTGGCGCTGGTTTATCTGGTAGAGCGCAGCCGTATCGGCCCAGGCCGGATGACGGAGCGTGAACGGGGCCGGCGGCGGCGGGCAGGCCGTTTGGACGGCGGGGCGCGGGCCGGGGCAGGCCGTGAGCAGCAACCCCAGCAGCGGCAGAAGGCGTGAAAGCATGGCGCAAAGTAAGGGGCCGGGTGTTTTCGGAACGCAAGGTTTCCTCCCGGCACGAAAGGTTTCCTTCCAGTACGAAAGGTTTTTTACCCGAAAGCACTTTATGGGAGCCGGGGAGCCCCGTGGACCTGTCGGAAAGCCCCGTGGACCTATCGGAAAGCACTTTGTGCGAGCCAGCAAGCCCCGTGGACCTACCGGGAAGCACTTTAGGCAAGCCGGGATGCCCCGTAAACCTTCCGGGACACAGCGAAGCTGTTTAGACAGTCCGGTTTGGTGCGGGCGGGCGGGGTTGTGGCCGCCCGCACCGCCTGGGCCGCAACCACCTTTTTAAACAGCTTCAGCACCAGGAGCAAAACGGCCCGCCCCGGCGGTCGCGGGGCGCAACAGCCGGCCTCAGAACCCCCAACCCGGCCCGCGCCTGCATCTTTGCGGCCTCATGCTGCAACTCGACCTCACGCCGTTGTCGGCGGCCCTGTTGGCGGTGGTGGCCCAGGCGCTGTTTGCGGCCGGGCTGCTGGCCGCCGCGCCCCTCAACCGGGTGCCCAACCGCTTTCTGGCCCTGCTCATGGCCGCCATCGCCCTGTGGCTGCTCGACGGCCTGGCCCGCGTGGGGGGGCTGTACGCCCGCCACCCCGGCCTTTATTTTTCGCCCATCTATTACTCGTTGGGCTTCGGGCCGCTGCTTTATTTCTACGTCCGCAGCCTCACCAACGCGGGGTTTCGGTGGCGGGCGGCCCACGGCTGGCACTTCGGGCCGGTGGCGGCGCAGGCGGCGCTTTACGGCTGGCTGCGGCTGCAACCCTACGCCGAGCGCAACAACTTCTGGCAGCACGTTCACCGGCCCGTTACCTACCGGCTAGAGTTCGTGGGTACTTGGGTTTCGCTGCTGCTGTACTTGTTTTTAAGCCTGCGCCTGCTCCGTCGTTACGAGCGCTGGCTGACGGACAATTTCTCCGAAACCTCGCGCCTGCGGCTGCGCTGGCTGCGGGTGCTGCTGCTGCTGCTGGCCCTCGTGAGCGGGCAATGGTTCGTCGAAATCGTGCTGCGCGAGTTCTTCGGCACGTACTACCGGTACGATTATTCGACCGAACTACTGGGCGTGGTCGTCTTCGTGATTGGGGTGGTAGGCCTGCGCCAGGCCGATATGCAAGCCGTGCAATTCGTGCCCGACGGCGAAGCCGAAGCCCCCGCAACCGACCACCTCCCCGCCGCTGCTGCCACCCCAACGGCCCCGCCCCCTACCGCGCCCGACCCCGCCCTGCTCGCCCGCATCACGGCGGCCCTGGCCGACGACCACCTCTACCAAAACCCGACCCTCACGCTGGCCGAGCTGGCGGCTCATTTGGGCCTGCCGCCCAAGTCGGTATCGGCGGCCATCAACGCGGGCTTCGGCCGCACCTTCAACGACCTCGTGAACGGCTACCGCGTGGCCGAAGTCCAGCGCCGCCTCGCCGCCCCCGATGCCCGCCGTTTCACCCTGCTGGCCATCGCCCTCGACAGCGGCTTCAACTCGAAAACCACCTTCAACCGCATCTTCAAGCAAGTCACGGGCGTAGCCCCAAGCGAGTTTGAGGGGTGATGAGGGGACAATGTTGCGAAAGCAGCCGCTGGGCCTACTCGCTCATTGATTTCACGCCGCGTACCCCGAAGGGGTTCCACAACAAAACCCCAGGGTTGGCGACCAGCGGGAGCCTACCCTGGGTAACGACACCCCGCCCCACCCGAACCCCAACGGGGTTCCACGGCCGCTGCCCGGTCGGCCCAACGCCGTCGTTCCGCTCCGGGCAGCGGCGCAAAATGACGGCCACTTTATTTGAGGTGGCTTTCACTGGGGTGTGTTTTTTGGTATGCTACGCACTAAATTCACGAGAACGACCCCAAGAGGTAGGTAAAAAAAGGCCAATAGTAACCAACCATATCCCAAATACACTAATCCATTGTCTGCCGCTTTACTGAGCCAAATCAGCAGTAGGGCCAACCCTAGAACCACTAGCTTGGCAATGATGGACGATTTCGGCCGCGATAGCAAAAAAATGGGGACATACAGGGCCAGTATAAATAGACCCATAACCAGTAAACCGGCTAAATTTAATACCGTACCTTCATAAAGGAGCAAGGTAACTAACATCCTCGTAAGCGGTTAAGGGCAAGGGATTTTTTGGGGCAATGACAAGTTGGTCGCGCCGCTTTGCCGTGCCTTACAGCTTGCTCACCCGCTGGCGCTGCCCGTTCAGCTCTACGATGTACACGCCGGCGGATAGCGGCTGGCCGTTGGTCCCGCGGCCGTCCCAGCGCAAGGCGCCGGGGCCGGGGCGCTCGGCCAGCAGCGGCAGCGTGGCCACGAGCTGCCCGGTGGTGTTGAAGACCCGCAGCGTGTAGCGGCCGGGTCGGGCCACGTCGTAGCCGAAGGTAATGGCGTCGGCAAACGGGTTGGGGTAGGCGGCGGCCAGGGCCAGGGGCGCGGCGGCGGGGCCGGCCGCCCCGCCCACGGCCAGCGTCGTGCCGAACACCCGCACCACGGCCCGCTGGTGCTGCCAGGCAAAATGCACCCGCAGCTGCTGCGTACCGGCATCGAAAAATGCGGCCGAATCGGCGGCGAGGTAAGTGGCTTCGTCGGGGGCCAGGGGCAGGATTTGCGCCTGGTACGTCACCTGGCCGGGGGCGGTGGCCATGCGCTCGACGGTGTATTCGAGTTGGCGGCGGGGCGGCATTTCGGCGTAGCCGGGGCCGGTGGCG
>JANYFQ010000652.1 GCA_025362615.1 Hymenobacter sp.
CAGCCACCCCCGCGAAGCAAAGGCAAACAGCACAAACCCCACCACGTAGCAACTCAAACCCACAACGATGGCCCGCGCCGCGCCCAGCTTCGGGATGGCCACCCGCACCAGTCCGCCCTGCACCAGCCCCGAAAACAACCCCACCACGGCCAGCGAAATGCCCACGGCCCGCTCCGTCCAGCCAAATTTGAGCATGGTGTAAAACGTCCAGACCGACTGCGTGGCCGATCCCGCCAGGTAAATGAGCACCAGCGCTGCCACCAGCCCCAGCGTGGCCGGGTAGCGCCCCAGCCGCCGCAGCGAGGCCACGGGGTTGGCCCGCGCCCACTCAAAAGGCCGCCGCTGCGCCGGAGCCAGCGACTCGGGCAGCACAAAAAAGCCGTACAGGAAGTTGCACAGGCTCAGGCCCGCCGCCACCACAAACGGCACCCGGGGGCCAAAATCGGCCAGCAACCCGCCCAGCGCCGGCCCCACAATGAAGCCAATGCCGAAGGCCGCGCCCACCAGCCCAAAATTCTGGGCCCGTTTTTCGGGCGTACTGATGTCGGCAATGTAGGCCGTGGCGGTGGTGAAACTCGCCCCGGTGATGCCCGCCACCACGCGGCCCACAAACAGCCATGGCAGGGTAGGGGCCAGGCTCAGAAACACATAGTCGAGCCCCAGGCCCAACAGCGCGGCCAGCAGCACCGGCCGCCGCCCCAGCTTGTCGCTGAGGCCGCCCACCACCGGCGCAAAGCAAAACTGGGCGCTGGCGTAGGCAAACGTCAGCCAGCCCGAGTATTCTGAAGCCTGGCTCAGCCCTTCGCCCGTGAGCTGCTGAATGAGCTTGGGGACAACCGGAATAATGAGCCCCAGCCCCACCACATCGAGCAGAAGCGTAATAAAAATAAAGCCCAGCGCAGGCGGTCGTTTGTCGGTCATGGGTAAAATGCGTTGGGTTACTGGATTTTGATTTTAGGTGTTGGGTGTTGGGTGTTGGGTGTTGGGTTTTAGGTGTTGGGTTTCAGGTGTTGGGTGTTGGGTTTTTGATATTTGGGGGCGGAATTAAACCCAATCCACAACCCCCAAAACCTCAACACCAAACACCCCAACACCATACACCTAATACCCAACACCCAACACCTAAAACCCAACACCCAACACCTAAAACCTCAACCCCAAACACCCCAACACCCAACACCTACATACCGAATACCTAAAACCTCAACCGCCGTGCGGCAGGTGCGGCGGCTCTTCGGCCTGCAACCAGGTCAGCGCCCCTTGTTCGTCCACAAAACGCTCGCCGACAAATGGTTTATCCTCGAAGTACTGCGGGGGCGGAAAGGCCGCATCGGCCTCGGGGTCGCGCATGAAAGCCGGCATCAGAAAGTAAGCCAGCCGGGTGCGGCCGCCCAGGCGCGGGCCGAGCTCGGGCAGCAGGGTGCTCACCATCCAGCGGGCGCCGAGCTGGTGGGTGTTGCGGCGGCGGCGCACGTCGATGAGCCAGCGGCGGCACCGGTGGCGCTCGGCTTCGGCCAGCAGCGCCCAGTAGCCTTGTTCCAGTTCGTCGAGCGTGATGGGGCGGAGCCAGCGGGCCACCAGCACGTCGAGGTCGGGGCGGTAAGCCAAAACGAGAAAGTCGGCAAGGGGCAGGACATCCAAAGGAAAAAGGCAGTAAAAGACAGCAAAAATACGTTCAACCGTCGGCTTTACGGGGCGGCTCAGTTGCTGTTGCGTGTGCCAGCCCACACTCGGCAACGTGGGCGGAGAGACGGCTTCTGGTTTCTTGCCGAAAGCCGTTGCACGAACGGCCTGGCCCGTGCCGGGCGTATTTTTGCGGCCCGGCGGGGCAAGTGCCGCGCCGGACCACAATCGTTTATCCACGGTAATTTTCTGAATGAAAACGCTCGAAAAATTAGGGGCTTTTAATGTGTGGGCCAACGCCACGGTGCTCGCCCGCCTTACCCAGACGGCGGCGGCCGGCCACGCGGTGCCGGCTCCGGTGCTGCGTCTTTTCAGCCACGTACTCAATGCCCAAGCCATCTGGATTTCGCGCATCGGCGGCACGGCCAGCCCCGTCAAAGTATGGCAGGAGCACTCCCTGGCTGCCTGCGAGCAGCTGCACGAACAAACGTCCGAGGCCCTGCACCAGCTCATGGCCCAGGCCGACGAGCCCGAGCTATTGCGCCTGATAAGCTACACCAACTCGCTGGGCAACAGCTACAAAAGCACGGTGCACGACATCCTGACCCACGCCGTGGTCCACGCCAGTTACCACCGCGCCCAGGTGGCACTGCGCTGCCGCGAGGCAGGCATCGAGCCCGTCAATTCCGACTTCATCACCTATTGCCGCGAGCTGAGCGCCGCCGGGCAGGTGCCAAGCCTGTAAGGCCCGATGCTGAGGGAACGAGCCGGGCGGCCCCACAGCAGTTTCCAAGTTGGCGCACATGGGCCTTGTACCCCAACCCGAAAGCCGTTCTAACCAAGTAGTTGGCCGGGGCTAAATCCGAAACGACCCGCCCGGCGTATGTGGCCGCTGTCAGTACAATACGGGCACTAATTTTCTGGCTTTCTTCTATATGCCCAAGCCCTGTTTTATGCTTTCTGCCGCCCTGCTGGGGTGGTTGTCAGCGGCTGGGGCCCTGCCGGGGCGTGCCCAGGCCCTCACAACCGAGCCGGTAGCCGAAGCTGAGCCACTGGTACAGATTGGTGTGCGCGTCGGCTATAGCCGCTACACCCTCGGTGGGGCCGAGGCCGATTTGCGGGCCGCCGTGCCAGGCAGCACTTTCGAGCCGGGTCAGTTTGGCTGCGCTGGGTTGGTGGTGCGCGGCCACCTAGTGGGGCCGTTAGCTTTGCAGGGCGAGATGTTGTACCTGCGCCGCGGTGGGCGTTACACGGCTGCTTTTCTGGGCGATACCGCGCCGTTTGAGGAGCATTCGTTGCAAGTGCCGCTGTTGCTCAACCTGCGTTTGCTGCGCTTTGGGGCCGTGGCCTTGCACCTGGAGGGCGGCTACGCGGCCCACCTGGCCCTGAGCGGCCCGGTCATCAACGAAGCCGCCTACCCGCCGGGCACCCGTTTCGAGGACAAAGGCGTGACTTACGGCCCAACCGCCGGCGGCGAGGTGAACCTGCGCCGGGGCAGCCAGCAGTATTTTGTGCATTTCCGCTACACCTGGGAACAGAACGATTTTTTCGTGCGTAGCGCCGGTGGCCAATCGTACGGCCTACGTAACCAGGGGTTTGTCGTCACCACCGGTATTCTGTTCGGAACCATAAAGTTGGAGTAAATTTTTAATTGTTTAATTGTTTAATTGTTGCATTGCTTAATTGTTGCTCATAGGCTCTTGAATAGCACTGTACTTTCTGCGTCCTCCCACCGCGCCCACTGTAGAACAGATGCACTCGTCAGCAACAATTTAACAATTTAACAATTCTTCAGCAACTTGCCGGCCCGTGGCCAGGGCGGCATTCAGCGAGGGGTAACTGCTCCAGTCGCCGCAACGGTAGAGGTTATCGGCCAGGCGCAGGGGCAGTTGCACGGGCTGCCCGGCCGCGTATTCGGGCAACGCGTTGACGATGGGGTAGGTGCGCAGGTGTTCCCAGGCCAGTACCTGGGGGCCGAACCAGGCCAGTAATTCTTCGCGCAGGCGGCGGGTCAGGTCGGCCTCGGTCAGGCCGTGCTCGCCGTGGGTGCTGACGGAAATAAGCTGGCGGCCGGCCGGGGCGTAAGCCGGCGCTACTTCGGCCGGAAACACGACGTTGTGAGCCAGTTGGGTAGGGTGGGCGTTGAGGCGCAGCAGGCCGTTGCGGTGGCCGGGGGCGGGGCTGCCGGCGGGTGTGGCGAAGTAGGTGCAGGTGGTGCGCCGCGCCCCGGCAATGGCACCGTTTTCGGGCAGCGCCCGGCCGGGCAGCAAGGCGGCCGGAACCGAGCCATCAACGGCCAGCACGACGGCGGCGGCGGTCAGGGTTTCGCCGTTTTCGAGCTGAACGATTTGGCCCTCCACGCGGGCCACGCGGGTGTTGAGGCGCACCGTGCCGGCGGGCAGGCGGGCGGCGAGCTGCTCGGGCAGTTGCTGCATCCCGCGGGCCGGCACCACGGCCGCCCCGCGCACAAACTGCTGAAACACAAACTCAAAGAAGTTGCTGGCCGTGCCCAGGCTGCGGTCTAGAAACACGCCCCCGAAAAACGGCCGGAAGAAGCTGTCAATCATCGTTTCCGACCAGCCGTAGCGGCGCAAAAACGTGAGCGTGTCGGTGGCCGGCCGGGCCAGCAACTCGTCGGGCGAGTATTTGGCGACGTGACGCACGAGGCTCAAAATCCGCAGCTTGTCGGTGAGTGTCCCGATGGGCGAGGCCAGCGCCGAAAACGCCGCCAGCGGCCGCTGCAAGGGGTTTTGCAGCGTCGTTTCGCGCCCGTCGGCCAGCCGGATGACGGCCCCCGACTTAAAGGCCTTCAAGTCGAGCGCTCCGTAATCAAAAATGCGCCGGGCCTCGGGATACTCCGTCAGCAGCACCTGAAAGCCCCGGTCGAGCCGGAAACCCTCCGGCGTGAGGTCAGTACGGACGCGCCCGCCCACGGCATCGGCGGCTTCGAGCACAAGTACCTGGCGGCCGGCGCGGTGCAGCCAAGTGGCGCAGGCCAGGCCCGCCATGCCCGCGCCGACGATGATAACAGGGACCACAGATTTAACAGATTTTAACGGATGAAACGGATTTTTTGGGGTGTCGGCAACGTGGGTTTTCAACCCGCGCCGTGGCCGGACTGTGGCCGGGCTGTGGCGGCAATTGTACGCAGCGAAACATTACTTGGCCAGTATCGGCGCGTCAACCAGCAATTTCAATCCGCGAAATCATCTTAAATCAGATTAAATCAGAGATATGCAGATGTTTTGAGCCTCCGTGAAAAACCGCAACGCTTCCAGCCCGCCCTCGCGGCCCACGCCCGAGTTTTTCATGCCCCCAAACGGGGTCCGCAGGTCGCGGTGCAGCCAGGTGTTCACCCACACCACGCCGCAGTGCAGGGCCGGGGCCAGGCGGTGGGCGCGGGCCAGGTCGCGGGTCCAGACGGTGGCCGAGAGGCCGTAATCGGTGGCGTTGGCCATTGCCAGAGCCTCGGCCTCGGTGTCGAAGGGCGTGAGCGTGACGACGGGGCCGAAGATTTCTTCTTGGTTGGTGCGGCAGTCGGGGGGCAGGTTCTCAAAAACGGTGGGTTCGAGAAAAAAACCTTCGGCGCAGCGGCCGGGCACGGTGGCGCGGTGGCCGCCGGCGAGCAGCGTGCCGCCCTCTTTGTGGGCCAGCTCGATGTAAGCCAGCACTTTGTGCAAGTGCGCTTCGCTCACCAACGCGCCTTGTTTGGTTTCGGGCAGCAGCGGGTCGCCGATGGTTTGGTCTTTCAACTGCCTCAAAAATTCGACTTTGAAGGCTTCGTAAATCGGGCGCTCGATGAAGAGCCGCGAGCCGCAGAGGCAAATCTGGCCCTGGTTGGCGAAGCTGCTGCGGATGCTGGTGGCCACGGCGGCGGCCAGGTCGCAGTCGGCAAACACGATGTTAGGGTTCTTACCGCCCAGCTCCAGGCTCAGTTTCTTGAACAACGGCGCGGCTGTGGCCGCCAGGTGCCGCCCCGTGGCCGTGCCCCCCGTAAAGCTGATGGCCTTGACCGCCGGATGCTCCACTAGCGCCTGCCCGCAGCCCGGCCCCGTGCCGTGGACGATGTTGAGTACCCCCGGTGGCAGTCCGGCTTCAATGCACAACGCGCTCAGCAGAAAGGCCGTGGCCGGCGTTACTTCCGAAGGCTTGGCCACCACGCAACAGCCCACGGCCAGGGCCGGCGCAATTTTCCAGGTGAAGAGGTAGAGCGGCAAATTCCAGGGCGAGATGCAGCCCACCACGCCCACCGGGTGCCGCACGGTGTAGTTGAGGGCCAGGCCGGGCTGCACGTGGGCCTCGGTGGCAAAGTGCGGCGCGGCGGTGCCAAAAAACCGGAAGTTGCTGGCCGCCCGCGGAATGTCCATGCTCCGGGCCAGGGCCAGGGGCTTGCCGTTGTCGCGGCACTCGGCCAGGGCCAGGGCCTCCAGGTTTTGGTCGATGAGGTCGGCTATTTTTTCGAGCAGCCGGCCGCGCTCCTCGGCCGGGCGGGCGGCCCAGGCGGGCAGCGCCGCTTCGGCGGCGGCCACGGCGGCGGCAATGTCCTCGGGGCCGGAGTCGGGGATTTGGCCGTACACGCGGCCCGTGGCGGGGTCGATGTTGTCGAGGTAGCGGCCGGCCAGGGGCGGGGCGAGGCGGCCGTTGAGGTAGTTGAGGAGGACGAGCATGGGGTGGGGGCACCAACGCGCCGGGGGGCGCGTTGCAGGGCCAAAGTAACGGCCTGCCGCCCAGGTGCCGGCGGCGGGGGCGGCGGGCGCGTTTCTTTGTGGCAGTTTTTCCTTGGCATTTTCGTTTGTGGCGATGGGTGTTTATTGGGCCAGCCGGTGGTGGCTGACGGGGTTGCTGACGTGGGGGCTGGCCCTGGCCGCCGGCCCGGCCGGCGGCCAGCAGCCCGCCGACACGCTGCGACACGCCGAGTGGCACCTGTACCGGGGCTATGAGTTCGACCAGCCCGGCGACAGCAGCCGCCTGGCATCGGCGTGGCGCTTTGCGTATCCTTGGGGCCGTACCTTGGGCGGCTTCGAAGACGAGTACTACCTGGGCCAGCAGGTCGGCACCGACTCGGCGGGGGTGTTGCACCTGCTGGCCCGGCGGCGGCGTACGCCCCGGCGGCTGGCCCCGGCCCTGCCGGGACCCCGGCGAAACTATGACTCGGGCATGATTTTCAGCCGCACGGACGGCGAACAAGCGGGCGACTTCACTTACGGCCTCTTCGAGATGCGCTGCCGAGTGCCGCGCACCCGGCACGCGTTCGCCGCCTTCTGGCTCTTCGGCGACCCCGACGAAGTGGACGTCTTTGAAACCGGGTTGCCGGACCTAATAACCAACAACGTCATCCACCACTCCCACGCTTTTTGGCGGCCCGGCCCCGCCGAGGCCTCGCAGAGCAGCTACTATTGGCCGGGGGCCGGGCACCTCACCGACGAGTTTCACACCTTCGCCCTGAGCTGGCAGCCGCAGGAACTGGTATACTACTTCGACGGGGTGCCCATCCGGCACGAAACCCGCCTCCTGCCCCTGGGCCGCCCGCTGCAACTCATCGCCAATTTGGCCATGTACGCTTGGTCGGCGGCCCCTGCCGACTCGTTCGACATCGACTTCATCCGGGTGTTCAGGCCCCGACTGCCCCCGCCGGCACTACCCGTGCAGCCCCCGCCGCCCGCCGCCGGCCTGTTGCGGGGGCCGCGCACTTCGGCCGCCGTACTCGGGGCCGGGCGCAGCGGCCAGGTATGGGCCGTGGACGAGCGCCCTGGCCGCCGGCCCCAACTGTGCCTGCGCCAAAACCGCGACCCGGCCGACTTCAACACCCTGCCCCTGCCCCGCGCCGGCCGCTGGCTGGCCCCGCTCCTGAGCGCCGACTACCCCCTCGCAACGCAGCACTGGTTGGCGGCCTTGCCCGGCCCCGCCCCGCCCGCCTCGCACTGGACGCTCTACGACCTGATGGGAAGCGCCGTTCGGAGCGAGCAACGGCCTGCCGCCCTGCCCTGCGCGTTGGCCTGGCCCGGCCTGCCTCCCGGTGCCTACTGGCTGCGGCTGCAACAAGGCTCGCAGGTGGTGTGGCAGGCCGTGTACCAAGTGGGTCGCCCCCAGCCCGCCGCGCCCAGCTTGCCCGCCGCGCCTGCCGCCAGGTAGGGCGAATGTGCGGGCTGTAGGCGGGCCTGTGTACCTTTGCCCCACCCATCACCCTTTTTTAATCGTATGCCCGCTTCCCGTTTGCGCCTGCTTGCCCTGGGCCTGGCAATGGTTGCCGTTACGGCTTGTTCCAAGTCGGACTCCTCAGAAGTTCCGGCCAATCGCATCACCTTCAGTGATTTCGAAGGCCTGGACGGTTGGTTGCCAGCCACCCCCACCCTCGCTACCGACAAGGCCCATTCGGGCCGGTTTGCCCTGAAGGTGGACAAGGACAATGAGTTTGCCACGGGCTACATGAACCTGCTCGGAAAGCTCAGCCCGACGCGGCTCAGTCGCCTCACCCTCCGCGCCTGGGCCCTCCGGTCGGGGGCCGAAGCCAAGGCTGCCGTGGTGGTGCAGGTGATTGACCCCGCCAACCCCGCCAGCAAGCAGGCCTTCTGGCAGTCGCTCGACCTGACCACGGACGTGAAGACCTTTAACCGCTGGACGGAGGTGAGCAAAACCTTCGAGTTGCCGGCCACCCTCGGCCCGGCCCAGCAACTGCGCGTGTACCTGTGGCGCACCGGCGGCAACCAGCCGGTGTACCTCGACGACGTGGAACTGGTGCGCGAATAAGCCGCCCTCAGCAGCGCCCGTCGGCCCATGAACCATCCGCCCGCACGTTCCGAAGCACACTCCGAAGCACACTCCGAAGCATCTGCTGGCCCTAGTGGCGGCCAGGGCGGCTGGGCCGCCGCCGCCGCCGGGGCGCTGGTGGCCGAGGCGTGGCTCTTTACTTGGGGCCGGGGGGCGCTCGGCGCGTATGGCAGCGGCGTGGCCCTGGCGCTGGTTGGCTTGCTGGCTAGCTTCGGCACCTACCGTTGCTGGCGGGGGCGGCCCTGGGTGCTGCCCACCACCCCGGCCCTGCCCGCCCCCACGGCCGCCGTGTGGCTGGCGGCCGCGTTGGGCGCGGCCGCCTGTGCCCTGGGGCTGGCGGCCACGTTCCGGCGTTGCGTCGTCAGCATCGCCTTCTCCGACATCATCCCGGCCCTGAGCATCTACCCCCGGCGCTGGTTG
The DNA here is from genome assembly GCA_025362615.1 of Hymenobacter sp. Lineage (GTDB taxonomy): Bacteria > Bacteroidota > Bacteroidia > Cytophagales > Hymenobacteraceae > Hymenobacter. The sequence goes on from JANYFQ010000652.1 coordinate 8,812, forward strand.
GCGGGCGAAGTGGTGTACCGGCCCTTCACCGACGAGCTGGGCTACGCGGCGCTGCCCACCTACCTGCCGGCCACCTGGGCACCGTATGTGGTGCCCGAAGTGCTGCGCTTCGACTACCGGTGGATGGCCTTTGGGGTGTTTTTGGCGGGCGTGGCCGCCCTGCTGCGGCTGCTGTGGCGGCTGCGGCTGCCGGCCCTGCCCAGCTTTGGGCTGGCCCTGTGGCCGTTTGTCCTGCTGCTGGCCGTGCGGGCCACCGACGAGCAGGTGTTGGGCCACACCGTTGAGAGCATGATTGTGGGTTATTACTTGCTGCTGGCGGTGGGCTTGCTGCTGGGTGGGCGGGGGGCGCTGGTCACGGGCTTGCTGCTGTGCCTGCTCTCGCGGTTTGCGCTCGTGCTGTGGGTGCCGTTGCTGCTGGCGCTGCTGGCGTGGCAGCGCGGCCACCGCGAGGCCCTGCTGGTGGCCGGGCTGGTGGCCCTGGGCGTGGCGGGCCTCTACGTCCTGCCGTTCCTGTCGCACGACTGGGGGCTGTTCTGGCGCGTCCAACGGTCGTACACCGACGTGGCCGTGGGCGAATGGAACCACCTCAACGAACACGGGCTGCCTTACCACCTCTACAACGGCATTGGGCTGGGCAACCTGCTCTACGCCTTTGGCTCGGGCACTAAGCTGGCCAAAATTCTCTTGCTCAAGAACATACAATTGGCGACGCTGTTGGGCATGGTCCTGGGCGCGGCGCTCGCCTACGGCCGCGCACCGCGCCCGCGCACCGACTACCGCGTCTTCGCCGTCGTCAGCCTCAAGGCGTACCTGGTGCTGTTTTATGCCCTCTTGCAGGTGCCCTACGCCTACCTGGCGCTGGTCAGCCTCTTTACCTCGTGCGTCTTGCTGCTCTTGCTGGCGCGAGGCAGCCGGGGCTTGGCAACGGCGGCCCTGACGCCGCCGGTTCGCTGACCCCGGCCCCCCTCAGCGCCCCAGCAGCCCGTACTTGAAGATGCAATACAAGGCCCGGAACCCGTCGCGCCAGCCAATTTTTTTGCCCTCGGCGTAGGTGCGGCCGTAGTAGCTGATGCCGACTTCGTAAATGCGTACGCCGGGCACCCGCGCAATCTTGGCCGTCACCTCGGGCTCGAAGCCGAAGCGCTTTTCTTGCAGGTTCAGGCCCTGCACAAGGTCGCGGCGGAAGAGCTTGTAGCAGGTTTCCATGTCGGTCAGGTTCAGGTCGGTACACATATTCGAGAAGAACGTGAGGACCGTGTTGCCGATGCTGTGCCAGAAAAACAGCACGCGGTGCGGGTGGCCGCCCATGAAACGGGAGCCGAACACGACGTCGGCGAAGCCTTTAAGAATGGGCTTGATGAGCAAGTTGTACTCCTCCGGGTCGTACTCCAGGTCGGCATCCTGCACGATGAGGTAGTCGCCGGTGGCTTCGCGGATGCCCGTGTGCAGGGCCGCGCCTTTGCCCTGGTTCACAGCGTGCGCGAGCAGGCGCAGGCCCATCTGGGGGTGTTGGGCCGCGTAGGCCCGGATGGTATCGGCCGAGCCATCGGTCGAGCAGTCATCGACGAGGATGATTTCTTTGCCGATGCCGTTCACCAATTCCAGCTCACGCAGCAAATCGAGCACCCGGTGGATGGTGCGGGCCTCGTTATAGACCGGAATGACGATGGAAAGGGTATCGAATTTTACCATTGCAGGCAATGCGGACGGGGATATGCCCCAAGAGGTTTCTCGCCACTTACAGCAGCGGGCGTAGCGGGAAGATACGGCGGTTGCGGTCGTGCCACTGTTGGCCAGCCAGTTGCTCAAACTTGGGCAAAGGTGTTCTTGCCTGACCCAGGTTGCGGGTAGTCCGCACCGGCTGCAACGTGGCTCAACGGGGCCGAAAGTTACGAAATGCGGCGCACAGCGTCGGCCCCGTTGGTTGGCCCAGGGTGCGGCAGTGCGGGCGGGCGGCGAAAAAAACCGCCCGCCCGCGCCGCCCCGGCTGCTCTGGTTGGACAGCCGCTTAATTCGCACGGGACAAACGCCCATAAAAAATCCCGGTACGCAGGCGCACCGGGACTTTCCAGCAGAAAAAAGGGAGTAGTTTATTCCAGCACCACGCGGCGCACCACGTTGATACCGGCCACGGCAAGGTGCAGGGTGTAGGCCCCGGCCCGGAGGCCGCGCACATCAACGGCCGTTTCGGCACCGTTGAGCGCATGGGTCAGCACGGTTTGGCCCAGTGCGTTGGTGAGGGTGGCCACGCCGCCTTTGGCCGCCACGGGCAATAGTAGCTGAAAGCTGCCCACGGCCGGGTTGGGGTAGAGTTGTACCTGGGCCTCCAGGGCCTGGGCGGCCGTGGCCAGCGGTGCGGCGGCCGGCAGCAGCTCTACCAAAAAGCGGCCGTTGGCGCTGGTGCCCGCAGTGGCGAAGGCGTACGAAGTGGTGGCCGTAAGCAAGGTGCGGGTGCCGGTCAGGGCATCGTGCAGGTAGGCGCGGGCACCGCTCGGCAGGTTAATGAGGGTGCTCACGGCCAGGGCGTAGCTGCCCGCTGCGGGCACATTCACCGTAAGCGGCACGAGCACGGTAGCCGCGCCGAAGGCCGGCAGGCCGTTGATGCTGTAGCTGTCGGCACCCAGTTGCGTGGCCAGGTTGAGGCCGGTGGGGTTGGCAATTTTGTAGCCGTCGTAGCGGGCGTCGAAGCCGGCAGTGGTACCGGGCTGGGTGTAGAGGGTTGTTTCGTCGGTGAGGGTGGCACCGGCGTTGCGCAGTTGCAAGCTCAGCACGGGCCGGGTTTCGGCCGCTGGCCGGCGAAAGCCGCCGTCGTTGGGGTCGAAGTTCTGAATGCGGTCGGAGTTGGCAAAGGTTACGCTGCCGTTGTTGGCCGTCGAGCGCACAAAAAAGCCCTGGGCCATGCCGATGATGGGCGTTTCGCCGCCTACTCCGTTCACGAAGCTGCGGTAGGTGCCCGAATACTGGCCCCGGCTCTCGAACACGTACATGGCATCGGCTACGTTGACGTTGCCGCCGCGCGCCACCACCGACGACCAGTCGAGCGGGGCGGGGTAGGGGTTGCCCAGCAACTGCCAGCCGCCCTCGGCATTCGTGCCGCGGTCAAGGCCCGTCACCGCAATGGGGCCGTTGCGGGTGGTGCCGCTAAACTCTACTTTCGACGATGCTCCGATGTTCACCGTAAAGCCTTTGCCGGCAGTCATGGCCTCGCCGGCCAGGCCCGAGCGCCAGCCCTGGTTGAAGCCCGTGGGCACGCTGCTCACGTTGCCCACCCGGCTCTGGTCGTAGGCGTACACGTTGGGGAAAGGCGTAACGGTCGACGGCGTGGCGGAGCCGTCGTAGGCAGGGTTGTACACCGGCGTAAAACCGGTGGTGGCCAGGTTACTCAGCGTTTGCCCGTCTACCGGCGCAGTGTAGTGGCGGTAGCCGGCCCCGGGGTTCAGGTTGGGCGAAATGTAGCGCTCGACCGTGACGCGGCCGATGATGCCGCCGTTGCTGGTGTTGGTAATCAGGGCCGTGCCCGTGGCATTGCTCAGCAGCCGAATGGTGCGCCCGTTGGTGTTGATGGTGCCGCCGAAGGTGCGCACCAGTTGCTGCACACTCACGTCGTTGGTCAGGCCCACGTCGGTGGTCAGGTTCACGCCATCGGTGTTGAAGCACTGCAAGCTCCGCACCGTGGTGGGCATCCCGAGGCCTGTGTTCTGCGCGCCTTGCGTTCCGCTGAAGAGGTAGTTGGCATCGGTCGAGAAAAAGCGGGTGCCGGTCATCTGAATGGCCCCGACGGGGCCGCTGAGGGTGAGGCCATTCACGCTGCAAATATCGAGCGTACCGTTGCCTTCGAGCCGGAAGTTGCCGGAGCCTACCAGGTCGTGGCAGTTGGGGCTGAGCCGCCCGCCCGCGCGAATGACGAGGCTGCCGTTGACAGTCAGCACACCGGTCAGCGAAAGGGTGCCGGTGCCGCTAATTTCCACGTTGTCGTAAGTGCCGCCCGCGCTGGTCTGCGAGCCGGAAACAAATAAATCGGTGGCTTGCCCGGCAAACGGCAACGCGATAATGGCCGCAGCGGCCAGGAGCCACCGGAATGCGCTAGAGGTTTTCATGATGATGATTAAAAAGGCGATTTTTTCTGAATATCAGAAATTTAACAGCCGTGCTTCTCATACGGCCAGGGGCCGGGTAATGTTTTCATTTGGGCAATGCTACGTTTGAGCTTAGGGAGCGGTAATTTTTGTAAATTGGTATAGTTTAAAATGTTCTCGGAAAAAGCCGCAAGTTTGCGCGTCAATACCCAGGCGTAACCCTGCAAACAATGTGCTGTCAAGCGCCTGTTCGGCCAGGTACCCGGCCGCTACTCGTTGCCGGTGTTGCAGGGCGGGTCGATGTAAATGCACTTCACCCGGCCCTCAAAATCGGGCAGCCGGCTTTTGAGGGCGTCGAGGTTGGTGCCGTGGCTGATGCGGTGCAGGGGAGCACCGGCGGCCGTACCAGGGGCTTCACTCACAGCCGTGGGCACGAAGGGCCGGTAAAGCACGGCGAAGTGGCGGCGGCGAATGGCACCGTTGCCAAGTCAGGTCAGTTCCGGCAGGGGGTAGCGCAAACGGGCTTCGATGAGGACCCAACCCAAAAATAGTTTTTCCGTGCCCCGGTACCGCGCTCAAAAGCATTTGTGTACACCATCGTGCAACCCAGAAACAAAACAGCCACTTAGCAAATGAGCTAAGTGGCTGATTTAGAACGAGCGAGAAACGAGGTTCGAACTCGCGACCCTCAGCTTGGGAAGCTGATGCTCTACCAACTGAGCTACTCTCGCGGGGTGTTGGGAGTGTTTGGTAGCGTAAAAGTACGGCGGCCGGCCCAAACCACCACCGCGCCGCGCCCGGCGGCCCGTTGCCGCCCCCGCCCCGACCTTTGCGCCCATGTCCTCGCCCCTTCGCATCAGCCCGGCCAAAGCCAACGCCGCCACGGCCGCCCAACTCGCCGACTTCGGTCGCCAAACCTTTTCCGATACCTTCGCCGCCACCACCCGGCCCCAAGACCTGGCCGCTTACCTGGCCGCCACCTTCAGCCCCGACGCGCAACTCGCCGACCTGCGCGATGCCAACACCACCGTCCTGCTGGCCCATATGCAGGGCCGGCTGGTGGGCTACGCCAAGCTGCGCGACAATTCGGCCCTGGGCCTGCCCGAAGCTTCGGCCGCTGACCTGGCCGCCGCCGCCGGTCGGCTCGAAGTTGCGGCCCTCTACGTGGCCGACGACTGGATTGGCACCGGCCTCGGGGCCGCCCTCATGCGGGCCGCCCTCGCCCTGGCCGAGCAGCTCCACTGCACCGCCGTGGTGCTGGGCGTGTGGGAGAAAAACGACCGCGCCCTGGCGTTTTACAAGCGTTTCGGCTTCAAGGAAATCGGCGAACACGGCTTTCGGATGGGCGAAACCGTGGACCGCGACCTGATACTGCGGAAAGGGCTGGCCGGGCGGGCAAGTTGAATTTTTAAGGGGCAGTCGGGAGCGAGCGCGTCGCTCAACAAGGAAAGACGTTCCGCTCAGAAAGGTATGAGAAACGGGGAATGACGCTTCGCGGAACAGACGCATGGGGAACGAAGAAGGGGTTTCTCTGACGTAATTAACCACCTGCTGTTACGCGGGCTGTTGCTGGTTTCTTGTTCTGGTTTCTTGTTGCTCGTTGGCAGTTTTTTGGCGGTTTTGAGGCCCGAAGGCAACAAGAAACCAGCAACAAGCAACGAGAAACAACCGGAAGCACAAGACGCTCAAATCGCCCGCGCAACAGCAGTTAACCACCATGAAGCTGAAAAAAACATTCTTCCTGCTTTCCTCCTCCTTCCTCCTCGTCGCGGGTTGCCAGCCGTCCTCCGATGCGGCCACCGAAGCCACGCCGCCGCCCGTGGGCCACTACCAGGGCACGGTGCAGCCGGCGGCTGGCCCGGCGCTGGCGGCGGCGCTCGACATTCGGCACCCCAGCGCGGGCCACTACGAAGCCGAGCTGACCCTGCCCGGTGCCCCCGGCCTGTGTTTCGTGGCCGATACCGTGCGTTTTGGGGGCCAGCGGCTGCGCCTCGTTCGCCCCGGCTTGCCGGGCCAAGCCCTGGATTTGACCCTCGACGGCGACTTTTGGCGGGGCTACCTGGCCCTCGACACCGTGCGGGCCGCCGTGTTGCTGGTGCGGCGCGGCGCAGCCACGCCCCGCACCTACCGCGTCGAGGAACTGCCGCAGGACGGCAGCTCGGCCTGGCTTTTTGCCCCGGCCGACACGGGCACCCCCGGCCCGGCGCTGGCCCTGCTGCCCGATGCGGCCACGGCCGCCGCTGCCCCGCGCTGGGCCGATGCCCTGGCCCGCAACGGCTTCGTGGTGTTGCTGCTGCCAGCCGCCGATTCGTCGGTGGCGGCCCTGCCCGCGGCCCTGCGCCTGCTGCGGAACACGGCCGGAACCGACACCGCCACCGTGGGCGCGTGGCTGACCGGGGGCCGGGCGCTGGCGCTGGCCCGCTCGCCGGTGGCGGGCCTGCAACCGGCGTTTTTGGTGCTGCAAAACCCGCCCGCTGCGGGCCGGGGCGCGTGGCAAAGCCTGG
>JANYFQ010000660.1 GCA_025362615.1 Hymenobacter sp.
CGCTTCGCGCTCGATGCACTCACCCCGGCAAGGCACTGGACGCAAGCCGGGCTTGCGGGCCTACGCGCGGGTTGAAAACCCGCGCTGCCCGCAATTTCCGGCTGCCGCCGCCGTTTCTTTGCGTAGTTTTTACTTTCTGACTGCATCCACCCGCCTCATGGCCGATTTCGATATTTCCAAGTACGCCGCTCCTGCCCCGGCCCAACCCGGCAAGTTGGAAAAACCCAAAGCGAAGTCCCGCGAGTGGGCCGATTCGCTGCTTTTTGCCGTCGTGGCGGCCACGCTCATCCGCTGGGCCACGTTTGAGGCCTACACCATCCCCTCGCCGAGCATGGAAGACTCGCTGCTGGTGGGCGACTATTTATTTGTGAGCAAGTTGCACTACGGCCCCATCACGCCCCAAACGCCCTTGCAGGTGCCCCTGACGCACCAGACGCTGTGGGGCACGGGCTTCAAAAGCTACTCCGAGGCTATCCAGTTGCCCACTTACCGGCTGCCGGGCTTTTCCGACATCAAGCGCAACGACGTGGTGGTGTTCCATGTGCCGCACGAGGCCCAGTTTCCGGCCGATTTGCGGACCAACTACATCAAGCGCTGCATCGCCGTGGCCGGCGACACCATCGCCCTGCGCGGCGGGCAGGTGTTTTTGAACCGCAAGCCGGGGGCCATCGCGGGCCAGCCCCAAACCACTTATTTCATGCAGGTAGCCGAGGCCAACGACGAAGTGCGCCAGGCCCTGCACGACCAGAACGTGGTAGAATACGACACCCCCGACGGCCTGCCCAACGCCGTCGCCAGCCCCGAAGGCGCCATCGGCTACTACATTAGCTGCCCGGTGGCGGTGGCCGAATACTTCAAAAAGCAGCCCTACGTGAAGGCCCTCACGGTGGTGGCCCCGCCCACCGGCCCGCTCTTCCCCGACGTGGCCGACTTCCACGGCACCGGGGCCATGAGCGCCGTGCCCCGCAACTGGCAGCTCGACGACTACGGCCCGCTGCCCATCCCCAAAAAGGGCCAGACCATAGCCCTCTCGCCCGCCAACGCCGCCATCTACTTCAAGCTCGTGTCGCGTTACGAGCACAACGAAAACGTGACCTGGCAAAACGGCATGATTTACCAGGACGGTAAAATGCTGACCCGCTACACCGTCAAGCAGAACTACTACTGGATGATGGGCGACAACCGCCACAACTCCGAAGACTCGCGCTTCTGGGGCTTCGTGCCCGAAGACCACGTCGTCGGCAAGGCCGTCCTCATCTGGCTGTCCATCGACCCGTTCGCCGATTTCTGGCACAAGGTGCGCTGGAGCCGGCTGTTTCACACGATTTAGGGTTACTCCCTACAGCCATGTCGAAAGAACTTATTCTGGAAGCGTTGAGCGCCCTTCCCGCCGAATTTGATGCCGAAGAATTTTTGGAACGGCTCACGCTGCTCGAAAAAATACAGCAGAGCCGCGAGCAAGTGCAACGGGCGGAAACGCTTTCTTTCGAAGAGATGAAGCAAGTGGCGCAGTCGTGGCGAAAATAATTTTCACCAACGATGCCCGCGACGACTTGCACAGCATCCACGAGTACCTGTTGCATTACTCGGCCGTTCTGGCTGGCCGAACGGTGGACCGGCTCATTGCCCGCGCCGACGCGCTGCATCAGTTTCCCCACTCGGGCCGGCGCTTGCCCGAAGCGCCCGGCGATGACTGCCTGCGGGAGCTAATCGAAGGGAACTACCGCATCATCTACGAGCTACTCCCCGATGACCGGGTGGCGGTGCTGAAAGTACACCACGCCGCCCGCCCGCTACCGCCTGACTTTGAAGCCCGCTGACAGCAGCTGCGCTAACGGCACCGGGTAAGAAGGTCCCCCTTACTCCTCCACCAGGCCCCGAAACGCGGGCGCACGGCGGTGCTTGCTGGCTTGCTCAAAAGCGTAGCCCAGGCCCAGGAGCTGCGCCTCGCACCAGGCGGTGCCCACAAACGACAGGCCCACGGGCAGGCCCTGCACCTGCCCCATGGGCACGGTGAGGTGCGGGTAGCCGGCCATGGCGGCGGGCGAGGAAAAATCGACGCCGGTCGAGTAGTCGCCGTTTACGATGTCGATGCACCAGGCGGGGCCGGTGGTAATGCCGAGGATGGCGTCGAGGCGGTTGGTTTGCAGGGCGGTGGCGAGGGCGGCGCGGGCCCCGGACTGGGTGCGGGCCACGGCTTTGAGGTAAGCGGGTGCGGCCAGACCAGTGGTGTTGCAGGCCATTTCCAGGATTTCCTGCTGGAAAAACGGCATCGACTCCGCCGCGTGGGCTCGGTTGAAGGCGATGACGTCGGCCAGCGAGCGCACGCCCGCGCCGGCCGTGGCCAGGTAGCGGTTCAGGCCGTCCTTGAACTCGTAGAGCAGCACCTGAAACTCGGGCTCCGACAGCGGGCCGGTAGCTTTGAGCACTTCCACTTCGACGATGGTGGCGCCTTGCTGGCGCAGCACGTCCAGCGCCGCTTTCAGCAGCGGCACGGCCCCGGAGGTGCCCGTGAGGTGGGTTTTCTCGACGCCCAGACGCTTGCCGCGCAGGGCGTCGGGGGTTAGGAGCTGGGTGTAGTCGGCGTGGTGGGCGGCGCTGCCGCGGGTGGCGACGTCGGCGGGGTCTTCGCCCACGAGGGCAGCCAGCAGCAGGGCGGCGTCGCGCACGGTGCGGGCCATGGGGCCGGCCGTGTCCTGGGTGCTCGAGATGGGGATGATGCCCGCCCGGCTCAGCAAGCCCACCGTGGGCTTGAGGCCCACCAGGCCGTTGCACGAGGCCGGGCTCACCACCGAGCCGTCGGTTTCGGTGCCCACGGCCACGGCGCACAGGTTGGCCGCCACCGCCGCGCCCGACCCCGCGCTGGAGCCGCTGGGCGAGCGGTCGAGCACGTAGGGGTTGCGGGTTTGGCCGCCCACGGCGCTCCAGCCGCTGGTGCTGCGCGTGGAGCGGAAGTTGGCCCACTCGCTGAGGTTGGTTTTGCCCAGCACGACGGCCCCGGCCGCCCGCAGCTGCTTCACCACGAAAGCATCTTGCTTGGCCCGGTGGCCGGCCAGGGCCAGCGCGCCGGCCGTGGTGGCCTGCTGGTCGGCGGTGTCGAGGTTGTCTTTCAGCAGCACCGGGATGCCGTGTAGCGGCCCGCGCAGCTTGCCGGCTTTGCGCTCCTGGTCGAGCTGGTCGGCCAGGGCGAGGGCGTCGGGGTTGAGGGCCAGCACCGCCCGCAGCTTCGGCCCTTTTTGGTTGAGGGCCGCGATGCGCTCCAAGTACAGCGCGCACAGCTGCCGGGCGGTGTAGCGGCCCGTGCGCTGGTAGTCGGCCAGCTGGGCCAGGGTGGCTTCGTGCAGCGGAAAATCGGCCGGTGCGGGCGCGGCGGCGGCATCGTCCGCCCCAGCCGAAGCGGGCGTTTTGGTGGTTTCGGTGGAGCAGCCCAGCATGGGCAGGGCCGAGAGGGTCGCGCTGGCCAGGGCCGAGCGATGGAGAAAAGAGCGGCGGTTCATGGGAGCAAGATAGCTGCCGTTGGGTTGTTGGCGCGGGGCTCTGCCCCGTGCCGACTACTTTGGGGGCCTCTGGCCCCAATCGTTGAACGATGGGCTGCGGACTTGCCCAACGATTTCGGCCTGGGGTGCGGGTTGAAAACCCGCAGCACTTAAGTCACGGGGCGCAGCCCCGCGCCAGCCGCCTACTATCTGTTAATACAGCACCCGAAACTTAATGGTGTGCTCCACGTCCCGCAGGGCCTGGATGACTTCCTGGTTGTACTCCTTATCAATATCCGTAATCACGTAGCCGATGGCTTCGTTGGTTTTGAGGTACTGGCCCAGGATGTTGACGTGGTGCGCGGCCAGCACGTTGTTGATGTCGGCCAGTACGCCGGGCACGTTGGCGTGGACGTGGATGAGGCGGTGGGCGGCCTGCGCGGGCAACTCGATGTTGGGGAAATTGACGCTCTGCTGGGTGTTGCCGGTGTTGATGTACTGCATCAGGCGCTCGGGCACGAACTCGGCGATGTTGCGCTGGGCCTCGGCGGTGCTGCCGCCGATGTGGGGCGTGAGCAGCACGTTGGGCAGGCCGCGCAGCTCGCTCTCGAAGGCTTCGGCGTTGGTTTTGGGCTCGTGCGGAAATACGTCCACGGCTGCGCCGCCGAGGTGGCCGCTGCGCAGGGCGGCGGCCAGGGCCGGCACGCTCACGACGTGCCCGCGGGCGTTGTTGATGAACAACGCGCCGGGCTTCATGCGGGCAAATTCGGCTTCGCCGACGAAGTTTTCGTTTTCGGGGCGGCCGTCGATGTGCAGCGTCACGATGTCGGCCTGCTCCAATAGCTCGTTCAGGGTGCGGCATTTGGTGGCGTTGCCGAGCTGGAGCTTCTCGGCCCGGTCGAAGTAGAGCACCTGCATCCCGACGGCCTCGGCCACCACCGAAAGCTGCGAGCCGATGTTGCCGTAGCCCACGATGCCCAGCTTTTTGCCCCGGATTTCAAACGCGCCGCCGGCCGACTTGTCCCACGCGCCGCGGTGCATTTTGGGGTTCTTTTCGGGGATGCGGCGGCTCAGGACGATGATTTCGCCCAGCGTCAGCTCCACCACCGAGCGGGTGTTGCTGAAGGGCGCATTGAACACGGCCACGCCCCGGCGCATGGCCTCGGGCAGGTCTATCTGGTTGGTGCCGATGCAGAACGCCCCGATGCCGATGAGGCGGTTGGCCGCCGCCAGCACCCGCGCCGTCACCTGCGTTTTGGACCGGATGCCGAGCAAGCTCACGCCCTCGATGCGGGCCATTAGCTCGTCTTCGTCCAGCCCGCCCTTCACTTCTTCTACCTGGTAGCCTTCCTGGCGGAAGAGCTCGGCGGCGCGGGCGTCGGGGTTTTCGAGGAGCAGGACTTTGATGCGGTTTTTGGGGTAGCTCAGCGTCATCGGCAGTTTGAGTTGGTAGAGAAACTCGTCAAAGGTCGGCAGCACTTCGTCGGCCTGGGCCACCACGCGGGGGCGGGCCACGTTTTCGGTGTAGGCAAAAAACTTGTCGGCCAGGCCCGCTTCGCGGATTTGGTAGTCGGTGTAGCCGTCGCCGAGCACGTACACCGGCCCGGCCAAATCGAGCAGCACGAGCTGGCGGATTTTGCCGCCGTCCTGGCTCAGCACGTTGCCCGCGTCGCAGCCGGTGATGTGGCCGGCCGCGTCAAACGTGAACGTGTTGGCCAGTACGTGCTCCGGCGCGATGCCAAACGCGGCCACCACCGGCTCGATAAACTCCCGAAACCCGCTGCTCACCACGTAAATCCTGTCGGCAAACTGCCGGAAGAAGTCGCCGTTGCGCTCGATGCTCGCGCTCACCTTGCCCTGCAAGCGGGCCACGAGCGGGGCCAGGTGCCGCCGGTGCGCCCCGAGCAGCGCCAGCCGCTGCCGCAGCGAGTCCTGCAACCCGATTTCGCCGCTCATGCCCCGGTCGGTAAGGGCGCGGATTTGGGCCACCACTTCGGCCTGGTTGGGCTGCCCGGCCAGGGCAATATCGGCCAGTTCGTCCAGCCCCTCAACCTGGGTGAAGGTGGAGTCGAAATCGAAAACGAGGTACGGAAGAGGGGCGGCGGCGGGAGTGAGCATGGCGACAAAGATGCGGTGTGCAGTACCTTGCTAATGCATTTTTGCTCCCCATGTTTTTATGAACCTCCTGCTACTCTGGTCGTCTGTGCTAAGCCATTTCCTGAGTGCCGGACCAGCGCCGGTGCGCGTCACGCTCACGCGGGTTGACAAAACAGCTTACGTGCAGGCCCGGAAGGGAAAAGTAGCAGCCATGCCGGCACTCACGCACCCGGCAGTGAAACGTAAAGGGCAAATTGTCATTACGACGACCTCAGGCAAGCGTGTGTTTACTGACGAGATTTCGCCGGATGATGAAACGCAGCAGAAGACACATGAGTACCTGGGATTTCTGCCGAAAACGAAAGAGCACCTGATACAAACTACTTACTGGGAAGGAGCCGACTACACGCTGGTGGAATCCGATGGAAGCAAGGTTAAGTTGATTAGTCCGCCCAGCTATTCGCCCAATCAGCAGCACATACTCACCAGCTCGTGCGGGTTAGTTTATGAGATGATGCCCAACAGTGTTCAGGTCTTAACTCAAAAAAGTGGCCGTCCGGTCCTCGTTTGGAAGATATATCCGACCCAGTGGGAACCCGCCGAAGCTTTTTGGACCTCCGATAGTGTTGCGTACCTGAAGCAGGAACGGTTTAAGTTCAACGAAAACAAAGAACCTACGCCATACAAGCCCGCTCGTTTTACTTACGCTAAACTATTGGTGCATTGAATAAATATGGAGCCATTCGCTCCGGGCACCTGCCGCGTCTGCCGAAACTTGAGCTGCTTTTCGACTGCCAACCCTACGCCCTACCCCAACGGGGTTGCACAACCCAGCCGGGGGTTGGCGACCAGCGGGAGCCTACCCCCGGTCACGCAGGCAAGGCGGGCCGAACCCCAACGGGGTTCCACAGCCGCTGCCCGGTGGCACCGGGCAGCGGCGTGTTCCGGCCTCGTTCAACGGCGGTAG
>JANYFQ010000718.1 GCA_025362615.1 Hymenobacter sp.
CAGGCCGCGTTGGCCATTAAAAAAACGCTCGCCCTGGCTGAAATCGCCATCGGCGTGGAAAAGCAACTGGCCGCCAATGCCGAGGCCGGGGCCAAAATCTCGGCCAGCGCCCCGCCCGTGACCATTCCCCTGGGCGTGGCCTACACCGTCACCACCGACGCGCTGGCCCTCACCGCCGCGTTGGCCAGCGCCGCCAAAATTGCTGGTTTCAGTCAGGGTGGTTACGTATCCGGCCCCGGCACGGGCACCAGCGACAGCATTCCGGCCCGCCTCTCCAACGGGGAAAGCGTGATGAACGCCAACACGACGGCCATGTTCAAACCCCTGCTCTCGCACCTGAACGTGTTGGGCGGCGGGGTGCCCTTCGCTTACGCATCCGGCGGGCTGGTCGGGCAGCGCACCGCCCCGCTCAACGACGGCGGCTTGCTGGCCCGGCAAGTCGGGGCCGGCCTCGGCATTGATTACGCGGCCCTGGCCCGCGCAATGGCGCAGCAGCCGGTACAGGTAGATGTGCGGCGCATTACCACCGAGCAAGGGCGCGTGGCCACCCCGCGTAGCCTGAGTACGCTGGGGTAGGCGGCAGTTATTCTATTGCCGCCACGCCCCCGTCGTTGGCGACAATGAAGCGGGCACTATCGAGCACCAACGCCCCCATTTTGTTTTTGGCGCGGAACGTATGCCGGACACTCATGCCCAGCCGGGTCGTGTCACGCGAGGCTTGCAGGCGGCGTATTTCAACAAGCCGGGTGTCAGCGCGTGTTGCCGCCCCCACGCCGCTGCGCTTGAGTTGGCCTACGGTTGCGCTGTCCAGGTCATGAAAGGCGCTAAGGTCCTGGCAGCTATCGATGTAAGAACGGGCGTGCTGCGCGTCTATCTGCCAGGCTGCCATTTCGTGCCCGACGGCCAGCGTGTCGGCGTTCGCCTGCCGCCACGCCGTGACCTTGCCCCAGCGCACGGGCTGGTAGATGGCCGGGTCGTCAAGTGTCTTTTTCAGGTACGCCTCAACAGCGGCTTGCGTAGGCGTAAGCGTAGGCGCGGTGGTGCAGGCGCTGGCCAGCAGCAGGCATACAAATAGTTTTTTCATGCCGCGAAGCTACGGCCGGTTGCCGTTCTTGGCGTTGCCGTGGTCGTAGGGCGTGAGGGTGTAGCCGTTCTTGATTTCCCCGTCCCCGTAGGCCACGAGCACCCGCGCCGCCTCTGCCTGCCGGTTGCCCGCGTGCTGGGCCGCCATCGCGTCAATGGCCTCCACCGTGCGGCGCGGCAAGCGCACCTTGATGTCCATCATCTCCACCGGGTTCGGCTGCTTTTCCATGAATTCGGGTCTGATAGGCCCCGCGTTGGGGCGGTGTAGGGTTGTGGTGTAGGCACGAATATACGCCCCGCCGTGCTTTGTGCCATGCAACGAGCAGAGGCGCACATTTACTTTCTCGATACCATCGGCTGCGGCGATTGGTTCTACGGAACCACGTTCAACGACGTGCGCTACTGCGTCGAAGGCTACGATGTCATTTTTGGCGGCTCGCCCGCGACCAGCAAGCTGCCCGCCAAGGTGGTGCTGCACTTCCCGGCCTGCAACGGCGGGGACGTGGTGGAGGGCTACGCCATCTACAACTACCTGCGTGGGCTGGCTAATCAGGGCGTGGTCATCGAGGCCCGCGTCGAAGGGCTCTGTGCCTCCATTGCCGTGCTCGTGGCCCTGGCCGCTGACACGGTGCTGATGGCGGATGCTGCCTTCTGGATGGTGCATAAGCCCAGCGGCGGGGTGCTGGGCGATGCCGACTTGATGCGCTCTTACGCTGAACTGCTCGACAAAATTCAGGCGCAACTCGTGGACCGCTACGTGGCCCGCACCGGCGGCAAGCTCACGGCCGAAACGGCCCACGCCCTCATCAACAAAGAAAGCTGGCTCAACGCCGACGAATGCCTGGCTTGCGGCTTCATCACCGGCAAGCTGCCCGATGCCCCCATTGCCGTGCCCACCGGGGCCGAAGGGGTGCTCAACTATTTCCCCACCACCAAACCAACCGCCCCCGCTATGGCCATCAGCCCTGCCGAGAAAAAAAGCATCGTGGATGACGTTATCAACGGCATCAAAGGTTTTTTCAAGAACGACGCCCCCGCCCCGGTGGTGCCCCCAGTTGCCACCAACGCCACGGCCGAAGTAACCGGCGGCGACCCGCTGTATTACGACGGCACCGAGCTAAGCGCCGGCACGGCCGTGTACTCCGACGAAGCCCTGACCACGGCCTACCCCGACGGCGATTACGCCCTGGCCGACGGCCGCGAAGTGACCGTCCTGGCCGGGGCCGTGGACACCCTCACGGCCGCTGATGCCACCAACGCGGCTGCCAACGCCACGGCTGCCAACGCGGCCGAACTCGAAGCCCTGCGGGGGGAGAACGCCGCCCTGAAAGCCGAAAACGCGCTGCAAGCCCGCAAGGTAACGGGCCTGACCAACAAGTTCGCCAAGGCCGTGCCCGGCGGCGGGGCCAACCCAACGCCGCCCGGCGCAGGCCAGACCATCGCCAACAAGACCGGCGGGAGCCCCGCCGAAAAACCAATCTTCACCATCACTCGCTCCTAAAAGCCATGCCTGTTCTCATTAAACTCGACCAAACCTCGTACTGCGGCAACGAGCCAGGCCCCGGCGAAGTCATTCGGCGGGGCGTATTTGAAACCCCCGAACTGGCCGACTTCGGCTTTGCCGTGCGCGAAGATGTTGTGGTGCGCGAAAAGATGTACCTGGCTTCCATGCAGGAAAACATCACGCGCAAGCGCACCGGCTGCGGTCAATTCACCGATTCCGGGCGCTTGATTGTGCGCGAGAAATACCTCGACGTTACCCCGCTGCAAATCTGGGACCGCCTTTGTGCCGAAGATTTCGGGGCGACGGTGTGGGAGCTGGCCCGCAAAAAAGGGTACAGCATCAACGACCTGCAAAACACCGAAATTCAAAAAGAGCTTATCACGGTGTTTTACCAAAACATCTGGAAGCGGGATATGCTCACCATTGCCCAGTTTGGCGACACGGCTACCGACGTTACGCCGCCCGCAGGCGCAGAATCGACCTGGACGCCCGCGCAAAAGCTCGACTACAACTACCGCCAGACCATTTCCAGCATGAACGGCTTCTGGAAGCTCGTATTCCAGGGCGTGGCCCTAAAAGCGGCCGATGCCAATGACCCCGATGGCATCATTCGCGCCCTGACCATTCCCGGCACCCTGCCGGTCGATTACACCCGCGACGTGCTGCTTCCTGCCCTCTACAACGGACAATCGTTGCTTATGGACCAAGTGAACGACGGTGAAAAGCGGTTTGTGCTGAGCCGGGGCCTCTACACCAACTTCGTCAACTCGATGACCCGCACGGCGGCCATTCCCGCCGCGTACGAAAAGCTGCAAAGCGGACAGGCGGAGTGGTCGTACATGGGCATTAAAATCGTCAAGAACAAGATGATTGAGCAGAAGGTGGCAACACTGAAAAACCGCGCTTATCTCATTGTGGACGGCGGCTTCGAAATCGGCACTGACACCATGCAGGAGACGCAGACGATGGAGCAGTGGTACAGCAAGGATTTCGACTTGAACAACGTGCAGATTCGCTACAAGCTCGGCGAACAGTACGTGGATGGCGACGTGATTATCGTTGCCTACTAAGCAAACCGGCAACGGCCGCCGCTGCGCCCGCTCCCTGGAAAGGGGAAAGGGTGAGAACCAGCGGCGGCCCACTGCTGAGCCCTTCCCACTCTTTTAGCCCCCTCGATATGGCCGCCTGCATTGCTAATTTATCCTCCATCCTGCCCGACTGCGCCGCGCTCACCAGCGTGGCCGGCGTGCGCGATTTCTTCTACATCTGCCGCCGGGCCGACTTTTCGGCCGCCCCCACCGTGTCGGCGGGCGTGGTCACGGCGCTCTCCATCACGGCCACCAAGCTCAAAAAGGTGCAGGGCCGCAAGTTTCAGAACAGCGGCGACACCGAGCTGGCCACCAACGCCACGGGCAAAACCCGGTTCAAGCACGCCTACAAGGCCCGCATCTACCACCGCACCCAGGCCGACCGCAACGCCATCCAGCAGTTGGCCCTGGCCGAAGATTTGGTCGTCATTTCGCCCAACAACGACAACCAGATTGAAATCTACGGCCTGACCCTGGGCCTGGCCCCCACCTCGGGCAAGGGCAGCACCGGCACCAAGCTCGACGACGACAACACGTTCCTCTTTGACTTCTCCGGCGAAGAACCCGGCGTGCCCGCTCTCTACAACACGGTCACCACCCCGACCACCGAGGCGGCCGACTTTGCGACCAACATCGCCGTGCTCGACGCGCTGGTCGGCAGCTGATGACTGCCGCGCTACTTGAACGCATCGGCGGCGCCCTTGACGCAGGGGCGGCCACGGCCACGGATGCGCTGGCCGCCCTGCTGCTGGAAACGGGCGGCGAGCGCTGCCACCGCCGCGAACGCATCACCCATTTGCTTGTCCGTTACCTCACCACCCACACCCCCTTGCCCATGTCCCCGAGCACCACGCACCGCTTCAAGGCGGATTTCGCCCGCGCCACGTTTGAGCTGCACGACCCCGAAACCCGCTCCGTCACGGCCCGCAACCTCACCGATGCCGACGTGCCGCTACTTATTCAGTACGGCGGCGGCCACCTGATTGAGCCGCTGCCCGCCGCTGAAAAGAAAGCCGCCAAAGCCGAAGCCAAAGCCGAAGCCGACG
>JANYFQ010000694.1 GCA_025362615.1 Hymenobacter sp.
GCGCAGCAGCGCGTGAGCCTGCAATTGAGCCTGGCCACGGCCGGCACCATCTACCTCACCGATTTGGCGGGCCGCGTGGTATTGCGGCAAACCATCGAGGCCGGCACCCCCCAGCCTTCGCTCGACCTGAACACACTGGCCCCCGGCACCTACGTGGTGCAGGTAACGCAAAACGGCCAGCGCTTCACCCAGAAGCTGGTGCACACCGGCAACTGAGATTGACCGTTATACAGTGCAATAAAAAGCCGTTTCCAATCTGGAAACGGCTTTTTTGTGTTTCAATGATTCGGCTATCGAAGCAAGCCCGCTCAGCTTTCCGTTTTCAGTAAAACCACCTGCATTTTATCCGCCGCGCTGATTTTGCGGCGGAAGTCAAAGTAGCCGGCGTAGGCGGTTTTGGGCAGGTGGCCGCGCTTCAGCTCCAGCCGGCGGACGTACTGAATGGTGCCATCGGGCAGGGCGGCGTACTGGCTGGCGTAGGTGCCGTAGGCGGTGCTGAGCTGCACGGGGGCGGGCAGGGTTTCGGGGTGGAAGCCGGCGGGCAGGTGCAGCCGCACGGTGTCGGCGTGCAGGCTGGCGTGGTCGAGCCAGAGGTCGGACTGGCGCTCGCCCACCTGCGCGGGCAGGGCGGGCAGGCGGCTCAGCAGGTTGGGGTTGATGAATACGCGCTTGCCGCTGGGTGGCGCGAAGCCCGGCAGTGCCAGCGCCAGGTGCTCGACCACGCCCGGCATCGGGCCGGCCGGGGCCGCAACCAAGCTCAGCCGGGTGAGGGTGAAGGTGGGCAGCCGGAGGTGGTCGGTGACGTATTTTTTCTGTTCAACCGGCCCCAGTTCGTGCAGCAGCCCGGCGTAGAGGTCCTGCTCCTGGCCGGTGCGCAGGGTGCGGGCCGTGGCCGTGGCGCTGCCCGTGGCATCCAAAAACAAATCCAGGCGGCGCACCTGACGGTTTTCGGCGGGGCCGTAGCGGGGCGTGGCCACCAGCTTGCCGCCGGCGGGCGTGAGCAGCAGCGCGTGCCGGTTGCCCGTGAAGCCGCCCATGTAGCCGAAGGCATTGGTCTGGCTGGTGCATTCCAGCCACAGCGTATCGGCCGGGCCGCCCTTGGCCGGCGGCACGCACACGACGACGTGGTTGAACTGCGTGCTCGGAAAGTCGGCCCGCACGTCGGGCTCGTCGGCCCCGGCCCGCACCAGGGCCGCGTAGGCGGGCACCCCAGCGGCCCCCAACAGGGCCACGGCGTAGTTGCTCAGGGCTTTGCAGTCGCCGTAGCCGCTGCCGGCCACGGCGCTGGCCGGAAAGGTTTGCCAGCCGCCCAGGCCCAGCTGCACCGAGATGTAGCGGGTGCTGCCTTGCAGCAGCTCGTACACGCGCCGGGCGCGCAGGCGCGGGTCGGCAACGCCGCTCACCAGGGCGGCGACCTTGGCCGCGAGGGCGGGGGGCAGCGCGTCGCGGCCCGCGTTCAGCTCGTAGCTCCACTGCCCCAGGCTTTGCCAGGAGGTGGCCGCGCCCCGGTGGCCCTGCACCTCGAACGGGCCGGGGGCCAGGGCCACGGCGGGCGTGCGGTCGGCGAGCGGCGGGGCGGCTTCTTCCTCGTCCACGGCCGGCAGGTTGGCCAGCTGCCAGGCGTAGGTTTCCTGGCCGTTGGGGCTGGTGCGGGCCACGGCGGTGCCGGCGGGCAGCTGCCGTTCCTGATAGCGCAGGGGCAGGGCGGCGGGTGTGGTCACGCGCAGGGTGGCGCTTTGCACGGCCAGGCCCTCTTCGGCCTGCGGCTGCCACTGTGGGTAAAACAGGGCGTTGTCCGACACGTTTTCGTAGTCGAACTCGACGGTGTAGGGCGTTTGGGGCTGGCGTAGGTCGGCATAGCGCACCCGCAAGTCGCTCATCAAATCGTTGCCGCTCACGCCCTGGTCGTGGATTTCGGAAGGGCGCAGCTGGTGCAGCAGGCGGCCGTCGGCATCGTACACGGCCCCGCGCAGGTAGCTCAGCGCCACGAGGTCGGAGTAGTACTCGCCGAGCCGGCCGTAGTCGTCGCCCGCCGCCGTAAGCACGGTGATGACGCGGTGCACGGTGTGCACCAGCCGGCCGGCCGATTTCACGGTCACCACCTCGTCATCGGCCCGCAGCACGGCGTTGGCCCCTTCGCGCAGAGTCGCCGGAATGTCGGCCACCGCGTACTTGGGCGCGGGCGCGGCGGGGCGCGCCGAAAAGCTGCCAAGTAGCAGCACGGCCAGGAAAGGGAGCAGGGCTTTCATTGGATGGGGAAATGCAGAGGAGTAATGAGTCAATAAATTTCAAAAACCATGTTGAAAGTCATGCCGAGCATTCTGCGCATCAAGCAGAGAC
>JANYFQ010000001.1 GCA_025362615.1 Hymenobacter sp.
TGCACCAGGCCGGTGGCCGTGGCCGCGCCGTTGTTGCGGGTCGTGATGTCGTAAGCCACCGGCTGACCAGCGAGCACCGTGGCCGGGCCGCTGATGGCCGTAGCCACGTCCGCCGAAGGCGTAATGTTCACGATGGTCGTCGCCACGTTGTCGGCCATCACCGGGTCGGCGGTGGCGCTGCTCACGCTCGAAATGACAGCTACCGGGCCAGTGGCCGGGGCCACGAAGCTGAACGAGTAGCTCACCGCGCCGGCCGAAGCCAGGCTGGTAGTGGTGGGCAGCGTCACGACACCGGTCGTCGAATTATAGGTAGCGCCCACCGGCAGGCCGGTCACGGTCAGGCCGGGTTGCAGCGTCACGGTGGGCGCTACGGTGGCGGCGGCGTCGGGGCCGGCGTTGGCGTAGTTGGCCGTCACGGTCACGGAGCTTCCGGCGGTGGTGCTGGCGGCGTTGGTGCTCACGGTGGTGCTCACATTGGCGAGCGTACCGGCGGGGGCAGTGGTCGTGGTGGTGCTGCCGCCCGTCAGGCCATTGAGGCCGGCGGTGTTGTTGGCGGTGTTGGTTTCGCCGGCCCCCGTGGTGTTGGGGCTGATGACGGCCACCGGCACGATGCTGGTGCCGCTGGCCGGGGCCACGAAGCTGATGGTGTTCGACACCAACTGCCCGTTCGGGAACGAAGCCACGGGCGGGAAAATCACGCCGCCGGCCGCCAGGGTGTAGGCCGTAGCGCCGCCGCCGGGGTTGGTCGTCGTGAAGCGCGTACCGTCGAAGTACACCGTCTGGCTCGCGCCGCTGGCGTTGTAGTAGCCGTTGTTGCTCACAAACACCTGGCCCAGGCCAGTAGGCAGGCCGGTCACGGTCTGCACCGCGCCGGGGGCATTGCTGGGGCCGTTGTTGGCCGAGGTCACGGTATAGGTGATGGCGTTGCCGGCCACGGCCGAGGTCGGGCCGCTGATGGTCGTCACGAGGTCAAACTGCGGGTTCACGGCCAGCGTCAGCGCCGCGGTGTTGTTGCTCGGGTCGGTTTCGCCGTTGATGGTCGTGCTCGTCACCGAGGCCACGGCGGCGTAGGGGCCGGCGGCGGGGGTGTTGTAGCTGATGGTGAAGGCCACGTTGCCGGTAGCGCCCGGTGCCTGCGAGGCAATGGTCGGGAAGGTTACGAGGCCCGTGGTGCTGTTGTAGCTCGGGGTGCTGCCGGGGCCGGTGGCCACCAGCGTGGCGCCCGTGCCCACGGTGGGCGTACCGAAGCTCACGCCACTCAGGCCGGCGGGCAACTGCACCGTCTGCACCACGTTGGTGGCGATGGCGGGGTTGCCAGGCGTGGCGGGGCCGTTGTTGCTGGCCGTCACGGTCAGGGTTTGGGCGGCACCGGCGTTGGTGGGGTTGCTGGCGGCCGAGATGGCCGTGGCCAAATCAACCGGCGGCGGGCCCACCGTCACGCTCACCGTGCCGGGGTTGGAGGTGCCGTTGTCGTTGTCCTTGACGGTGTACGTCACCGAGGCCGTGCCCGTGAAGCCCGTGGTGGGCACGAAGGTCACGTTGCCGGCATTGTCCACCGTAAACGTGCCGCCGGCCACCGTAATGGTCTGGGTGCCGTTCGAAAAGCGCACCGTGGCCGGCGTGATGGTGCCGTCGCCGTCGGTGTCGTTGGTCAGGATGTTGAAGCCCGTGGCAATGGTCGTGTTCAGCGGCGTGGTGCGGAGGTCGTTGTTGGCCACCGGCGCCAGGTTGCAGGTACCAAAGTACACGTCGTCAATGCCGAAGTCGTTGCCGCCAAACGCCGTCGAACGGTTGCGGATTTCGAAAGTAGCCGTGGTGTTGCTGCCCGAATACCACACGTCCGAAGTTTGCACCCAGCGGTCGGGGCTTTCGTTGATGATGCGGGTACCGGAGGTGCTTTCGCCATTAATTACGAAACCGATTTCCGGCACCCCGCCGCCAAAGCCGGGCGGCAGCACGTTGTTGAGGTAGGCCGAGAACGTGTAGTAGCGGTTGGGCACCACCGTAATCGTCTGCGAGTACACCCGCACCACGTTGGCCGCCCCGTTCACAATCATAAACCGGTCGGCGGCGTTGGTGGCGGCGGCGCGGCCCAGCCCCCGGAAGGCCGGGTGGTAGCTGTTGGCGTTCACGTCCACGGCATACAGGCCCTCGGGCACCAGGCCACTGCCGGTGTTGGCTGCCGGCGACACGTAGCCGTAGTCGGTGGTGAAGGCCGTGTTACCGTTGTTCGTGCCGTTGAAGTCGGGGTTGAGCAGCAGGTTCGGGCCGGTGCCCGACGAGCAGGCCGTGCCGGGGTCGTACACCCGGATGGTCACCAGCGCCGTCACGCAGCCCGTGCCGCCGCTCGTGCATACCTGGTAGGCAAACACGTCGGAGCCCAGGTAGCCCGTGGCGGGCGTGTAGGTGTAGCTGCCATCGGAAGCCATCGTCACGGTGCCGCCGTTGGCGGTGGTGGCTGTGCCGCCCACAAACACGGTCGTCGTCGTGCCCGCTACGGCCGTGGCCGTGGTGCTTACCAGCAGGCCGGTGCCGTTGGGGTTGCTGTCGTTCAGCAGCACGTTGCCGGGCGTGGGCGTGTTCAGCGGCACTACGTTCGAGTCGTTGTTGGCCGAAATGCCGTTGCCCGTCACCGGAATGGTGAACACCGCGTTGCCCTGACCGATGGCCCCGCCGTTGTTGTAGGTGGTGCTGGCGTTGCCCTGGTTGTCGGTAGCCGAGTAAGTAAAGGTCACGGTGCCGGCGAAGCCACCCGAGGGGTCAAAGCGCAGCGTACCGGCCTGGGCCGGGGTCAGGGTCTGTACGCCCGTCACGGGCAGGTAAATGCCGCTGGTGCCGTTGGCGGCGTTGTTGTAAAACAACGTCCCCTGCACCCCGCTCGGAATGGTCTGGATGGTGAAGGTGGTGATGGTGCCGTCCTGGTCGGCGGCCGTCAGGGCCGAGATGGCCGTCTGGCCGTTGGTGCTCGGGATGGCGGCGTTGGTCACGTAGGCCGGCACCGGCGAGAACTGCACCGGGGCGCTGCTGCTCTGGGTGTCGTTGCCGGTAGCCCCGTTCTGGCCGGTCGTCGTCGTGATGGTGGCCGTGGTCACGGCCGGGGTCACGGCGCTGGCGGCGGCCCCGGTGCCGTTGTAGGGTACAAGGCCGAAGGTGTAGGTCAGGGTCGTGCCGCTGTTCTGGGCAGCCCCGCCGCCGGTGGCGTTGGTGAAATCAATAGTACCCGAAGTCGTCGTGCTGGCAGGAGCGGTGTACACCGCGCCGGCCGTCAAAGCGGCTTGTTGGGCCGCATTCAAGGTAGCGCCCACGGGCAGCGTCACAATGCGCGTCACGCCGGCCGCCGCATCGGGGCCGTTGTTGCTGAAGTTTACGGTGTAGGCATTGTTGGCCGTGGCCACGTTGCCGGTCAGCGTGGCCGGGCCGCTGATGGTAGCCACCACGTCGGCCACCGCCGTAAAGTTGATGGTGAGGCTGCCGGTGTTGGCCGAGGCCAGCCCGCCGTTGTCGGTCACGCTGTAGTTGAACACCACGTTGCCGGGGGCGGCGGGGTCCACGGTCAGGGTTTGGCCGGTGGCCAGGCTGCCGTTAGCGTTGGTCGTCAGCGTCCGCTGCGCAAGCGTGGCGGTGCCGTAGGTGGCGCTCGTGAAGCTCACCCCGTTGATGACGATGCTCGTCGCATTAGCCGGGAAGGTGGCGCTCAACAGGATGGAGCTGATGGCTCCGGCCGGGGTCGTCACGTTGGGGTCCGCATCGGTGCCGCTGAAATCGGTGCCGCCAACGCCAGTGCCCACCACGCTGTACTGCACCGTACCGCCGGGGTTCGGGGCCGATACCGTCGCCGTGCCCGCCGTGGGCAGGAAGTCGAGGCCGAAGTTGGCCCCGGCAACGCTCGTCGTGCCCACACTAATGCTGGTCAGGCCGTTGGGGGTGCCGTCGCCGGCCGCCGCTGTGCCCTCGCCCACAAAGCCGTAGCCGGCCGGGGCCGCCGCCGTAGCCGAGCCGCCCGCCGTGGTGTGCAGCACCAAGGCGTAGGTGGTGTTGGCCAGCAAGCCGTTGGCCGTGCCGAACGAGTAGGTGCCGTTGGCCGCCACCGCTGCCGTGGCCACAAGGGTGCCGCCCGTCACCGAGCCGCCGCTGACGGTGCCGCCGCTCACCAGGCTCACGTAGGCTTGCACGGCCGGGCTGCCGAAGGTGCCCGCGCCGGTGCCGTTGATAGTGCCGCCACCGGTCAGCCCATTCACGTCGTTAAACACGGTGCCCGCGATGGTCAAATCAGCCAGCGGGATGGTATAGGTGGCCGCGCCCGCCGTGGCTGTGCCCGCACCGGTGCGGTTGGTGGTGCTCACCACGCCGTTGCCGTCGGTCACGGTGTAGGTGAAGCTCGTGCTGGGCACCGAGAACGTGGCGGCCGGCGTGTAGCTCAGGCTGGCGAGCTGGGCGGCGGTGATGACCGTGCCCGCCGTTACCGGCACCACGCCCGCGCCGTTGTTGTAGGTCAGGGTGCCGGTGCCGGGCACCGAGGCGATGGTGTAGTTCGTAATGCTGTTGGCCGTGCCGTTGCTCAGGGTGCCATTGGCCGTGCCGCTCAGGTTGGGGTTGAGGGCCGCCGCCGCGCCCGACGCCGTGAAGGTGGCCGTGCTGCTCACGTTCTGGGCAATGGGGGCCGTGTTGGGCAGCACCCGGCCCGAAAACTCGCTCGTACCGGCCCCACTCAGCGTGGCCGTGCCCGTGATGCCGTTGGCGTTCAGGGCCGTCAGTTGGGCCGTGCTCAGCGAACCAATCGGGATGGTGAAGGTGAACCCGCGGGCCGTGTTCGAGTTGTCGCTGCCCTGGCTCAGGCCGTTGATGGTGCCCGAGTAGTTCACCGTCGTCGTGAGCGTGTTGCCGTCGCCGGCCCCGTTCTCTACACCGCCGCCCAGGTAAGTCTGGCCTTCGCCGAAGTTGCCGGCATCCGTGTCGCGCAGGAAGACTTCCACCGTCACGCCCGGCTTGGCGTAGCCCTTCACCACGAGGTCGGTGCCTACGATGGTGGCCGAGGTCAGGATGGGGAAGTCGATGCCTTTGTTGGGCAGGTCGGCGGTGGCCGTGGCGGGGTCGTTGCCGTCGTTTATCGTCACCCCGTCGCCGATGCCGTAAATTTTCTCGTTTGGCGAAGCCGTGACCACGCTAAAGTTGGCCCCAATGTGGTCAATGCCCAGCCCGCCGTTGCCCGACATGGAATTTTGGCTGATGGTCACGTTCTGCTGCCCGTAGCCCACCACAATGCCCGCCGCTTCCGAGTTGATGATGACGTTGAGGCTGATAACATCGGCCTGCGACCCGCGCTCGTTGCCTTTGCGCAGCAAATACACAATGCCCGCCCCTTCCAGGTTCGAAGCCACCGAGCCGGCATCGCCGCCGATGGTGCCCGAGTTCTGGATGGTGTTGTTCTTCACCGTCGTGGCCGCCGTGCGGCTGATGTCGAACTGCAAGGCGCTGGAGTTCTGGTTAACGAACGAGTTGTTCTCCACGTTGGCCGGCCCCGAGCCGCCGTTGTCGCCGAAGCTGATGCCGTCGCCGCCGGGTTGCAGGAAGCCGTTTTTGAGGAAAAAGTTAAACTGAAACTGGTTGATGCCCGCCGTGCCGGTGCCGTTGTTCACGTTCAGGCCCGAGCTGCCGGTGTAGGCAATGAAGCTGGTTTGCACCGTGCCCACGCCCGAGTTGCCGGGCAGGTTGATGCCGTAGTTGTTGCTGGTATTAGTGCCGGGCCGGGTGCCGGCGGGCACGGCGCCCACCACCAGGTTCTCGAGCAGGTAGCCGGTGGCCGAAGCCGCGCTGCCCACCAGCACATCTTGCCCGCTGCCGCCGTGAATGGCAAAGCCCCGCACAATGGCGTTGGTGGCTTCCACGGCCACAATGGTCGTTAGCGCCCCGCTGATTTCCACCTCCGGCTGCTGAATGCCCGCCAGGGCAATGCCGTCCACGCCCACCGTGGTGGCCGTAGCGCCGGCCGCCGTGCCGGTGTTGGCGTTGCCGATGTTGGCCGTTTGGGTCGTGCCGTCGAGCACGGTCAGGGTGCCGCTCAGCGTCAGGGTGGCGGCGGGCGTTATTTGGGCCGTGGTGCCGCCCACGTTGGCCACCGCGTCGGCCAGTTGGCTGGCCGTGCCGGGGCTGGTGCCGGCGTTGTAGGCCCGCAGGCCGTTCACGGCGTTGCCGTTCGGAACCATGAAGATGCTGGTTTCGCGGCCAGCGGGTAGCGGCTGGGAGGCATTGGCCGCGTCGCGGCGCGTACCACTTTGGGCCAGCAGGGTTTCGCTGCCCAGGGCGTTGGCGTTGGCCACAAACTGCGCCACCGCCCCCTGCCCGCTGGCGTTGGTGTTCGTCACCACGTCAAAGTTGAAGCCGAAGTCCGGGCCGGAGGTGTTCGAGTTGGCCGCGCCGCTCGTCACGAGGGCCAGGCTTTGGGCGGCCACACTGCCGCTGGTGAGGCTGCTCTGGCTGGCGCTGGTAGTGTTGGCCCCGGCATCGGTGCGGCCGGGGTATTCGCCGCCCACGCGGTCGGTGCTGCCGTTGTAGGTCTGCACCGCCAACTGGTTGCTGGCGAAGCCCACCGAGGCCGAGCCGGTGAAGGTCGCCCCGGCCCGCACCGACGTCACCGACGCGTTCACCACCCGCACGGTGTAGCCGGTGCTGGCCGCCACCGGGAAGGTGTAGAGGCCGTTGGCATCGGTCACGGCCGAAGCCACGAAGGCCCCGGTGCCGGTGTTGTACAGCTCCACAATGGCCCCCGGCCGCCGGATGGCGTTGTTGGCAAAGCCCGCGCCGCCGTTCTGGGCCGAGGTGTTAGAAGTGGCGTAGTCGCGGCCCAGGCCGCCGCCGTAGTTCACGTCCTCGTACACGGTACCCGTTACCAGGGTGTTCACCACGTTCAGGCTCAGCGTTGCGCCGTCGAGTGCCGTGTTGGCCCCTTGGTTGGTGTAGGTGGCGTTGGCGCGGGTGTTGTCCACGCTCAGGGCGCTGGCCAGGCTGTTGCCGGCGCTGGCCGTGCCGGGTGTGGTCAGGCCGAAGGTGAAGCTGGCCGTGTTGCCGCTGGCCACATTGGTGGCCAGGCCGGTGCCGTTGCCAAAGGTGATGACGCGCGTCCCGGCCGTGTAAGTCGAGCCGGGGTAGGCCGCCTGCAAGTCCGTCACCTGCTGGGCGCTCAGCGAAAAATTCGCGGGCAAGGTCACAGTGCGGGTAAAGAAAGTGCCCGTGCCCAGGCCGTTGTTGGTGAACGCCACCGTGTAAACCGCCGTCGAGTTGATGGCCACCGTGGCCGGCCCGGTCAGGGTCGTGGTCAGGTCGGCCACGCAGTTGGCCCCCGACTGCAAGAGCGGGGTTTCATCGAAGCCGACGGTATTCCGCACCGCCGCGTCGGACTTGGTGCCGGGCGTAGCCGCGTAGGTCACGCCGCCGTCGGTGGTGCCGTTTGCCCCGGCATCAAATACCGAGCTGGCACTCACCGCCGAAGAGGTAAAGGCCACGCCGCCGCCGCCGCCACCACCGGGGCCGTGCGGGCCGCTGCCCGCTGGCAGGTTCGAGCCGCCCTTGCCGCCTTTGGCCAGGACGATGACGCTGGCCAGGGCCGAGGCCCCGGTGTTGTTGCTCAGCAGCAGCACCGAGCCGCCCGCGCCGCCGCCGCCGGCTCCTTCGGTGGCAGGCACAAAATTCATGTCGGCCCCGCTCACGTCGATGGTGCCAGCCCCGGCCACGTTGGCCGCCCGCACCAGCACCATGCCCCCGCCCGGTGCGCCCGAAGCCACAAAGCCGCTGGTACCGGTCAGGTTATTACCCGCCTGGCCGCCCACGTTTTGGTTGCCCGCGTTGGCCGGGGCCAGGCTGCCGCCGTCGGTGCTACCTGCCCCGCCGCCGCCCCCCAGCACGAGCCGCGACGGCGATGCCTGCGTGAACGGTGCGCCCCCGAAGCCGCCCGAGGGCAGGTTCGAGCGCCAGCCGTTGCCGCCCTGCCCGCCGGTGCCGCCGTTCGAGCCGCCGGCCCCGCCGGCGTTGTCGAAGTTGTCGCTGGGGCTGCCATCGGTGCCGCCGCCGCCCGCGTTGCCCGGTGCCCCCCGGCCCATGTCGCCCCCGCCCACGGCCGTGCCGTTGGGGTAGCCCACGGCGGTTGTCAGGTCAGTCAGCGCAATGGCCGTGCCGCCCGGGTTCACGTAGCGCGGCGTGCCGGCAAGGCCTTCGCCCTTGCTGCCGTTGATGTTAACGGTGTTGGCCGTGCGGTAGTCGAGGCCCGAAAAGCCGGCGGCGGCACCCACACCACCCAGTTTCCGCCCCGCCCCGCCCCGGAAGCCTTTGCCCTTCAGGTCGATGGTTTTGCCGTTCAGCGTGAGTGCCCCGGCCATGTCCAGCACCAGGATGCCGCCCGTGCTGCCGTTCCAGGCCGGGGCCGTGAGCGGAACCGCCAGGGTCGGGTCGAGGGTAAAATCCTGGTACTGCGGCACCCGGATGACCTGAAACCGCTTCTGCCCGCTCGTGGCCGTTGCGGCGGCGTTCTGGTAGGCGTAGGTCAGGCTCGACACCAGCGTGAAGGTGCCCGCGCCCGTGGTGGCCACCACGCCGTACTCGTACTGCCCGGCCGTGTAGTTGGTGCCCAACGCCCCAAAGCCGGGGTCGCCGGCGTCGCCGTCGCCGTAGCTGCCGTCGGTGTTGTTGGTGTTGAGGTCGGCTCCCTGCATCTGAATGATGAGCACGAGGTCGCCCACGGCCAACGCGCCGCTGATGGTGGCCCCGCTGCCCGTGGTCACGGCCGTGCCGATGGGTACGCTGTTCTGCCCGGCCGCCGCGTTGCCGTTGCCGGGGTAATACGTATTCACGCCCTGCGCGACACCCGCGTAAGTCAGCGAACCGCTGATGCCGGGGGCCGCGCACACCTCGCTCGGGGTGCTGCTGACCACCGCCGTGCTGACGTTGGAGGCCGCCGCCGTGCCGTCGTTGTTGGCCGCCACCGGGTCGCCGTTGGTGGTGGTGGCAGTGGCCGATGCCTTGCCCGTGACCGGGGTGCCCAGCACCGCTGGCACCGTGAAGCGCACCGTGTACGCCACCGAAGCCCCCGCCGCCAGGCTCAGCCCGGAGGCAAACGTGACCGTGCCGCCCGCCACCGAGCCGCTCGAGGGCGTGATGCCCGTGGGCGAACCCGTGAGCACCAATTGCGGCGAAACCCCCGTGGCCACGCTCGGCCCTAGGTTGGTTAGTTGCACCGAGTACACGATGGACGAGCCCGGCGTGGCCGCCGTGGGGCCGTTCACCGCAATGGCCACGTCGGCCACTTGCGTGGCCGTGGTCGTCACGGTGGCGTTGGCGGCCGTGCCGTTGTTGTTGGCCGCGTTGGTGTCGCCGCTGGTGGCCGTGCTCGAGGCCGTGGCCGCGAACGTGCCGCTGGCCGGCATCAGGATGCGTACGATGCGCGTAAAGCTCGCCCCCGCCGCCAGGTTTTGCGCCGGGAAGGTAGCCACCCCGCTGGTTTGGGTGTATGTGCCAAATTGCGACTGGCTGACGTTGGTACTGCTATAGCCGGGCGGCAGCTGTACGTTCAGCACCACGTTCGTGGCGGCCCCCGCCGCCGAATTGGACACTGTGGCCGTGTAGGTCACATAGCTGCCCGCCGGGGCGTTCAATGCGCCGCTCAAGGTGGTCGTCACGTCGATGGCCCAGGCCCGGCCCAGGCTGGTCAGCAGCAACACCGCCAGCAACCAGCCGAAGCGCCGCTGTCCCCAGCCCGCCGCTGGCACTGCCGCACTGACCGTATCAGCGAACTGCGTACCGCACGGGTCGGCACCGGACTCGTTGCCATTGCGCGGCAAAGCCGCCGGCTGCGAGGCGAGTGGACGTAGAATTATATTCATAATATTAAAAAGCAGAAGGCAAAAATAAAAAGGCAGGAGTTCGAGAGAAATCAGGGAAGGGCTAAAAAGGCACACTTGCCGATTGTACAAAATTATCGGTCACAAAACCCTGAAAGTGGCCAAACCCGATAAGACGGGCACCATGGCCGGTGAAACCGTTTTCCTGCCGGGCCAATGCCGCCCAAGCCGCCGATGTCGGCACTCAAATCGGTAGCCGACAGCCCCCAACCGAGCCAGCGGGGCGCACACACGAGCTAATAAAGAGGGGGTGGATTCGCGCTGGTGTGCTGTTTTACCCCGCTGGAAAGCCACTTTTTCAGGCAAACAATTCCCCGCGCAAAACAGTACCCTGCCGACACTGGCTAAGCTAACAATCAATTTATTGCCCAAAAAATCAGCTCCAGGCGGGCCATCAGCGGCCGGCCTACGCCGGGCGGCTGTACCACGCCAGGGCTTCGAGGGCGGCGGTGTCGGTCGCGGCTTCCACTACTTCATCGAGCACGGTCTGAATCTCGGCCTCCGACCAGTCATCGGCTTCGGCAGCCTTCACCCAGTCGGCCAGGGCGGCGAAGCGGGAAAGGCGGGGCGGGCAGCTCCAAACAAGTTTTTTGCGGATGTTCATCGGCGCAAAGGTCGGCAAAGCGGGCCAGACCGGCACAAAAAAGGAGCCGCCCGGTGGGCGGCTCCTTGACACATACCCGAACCAACGCAGCGCAGGTGTGGACACGATTAGCGGGCGGGCGGCAAAAAAAGCCGCCCGCCCGCGCCGC
>JANYFQ010000002.1 GCA_025362615.1 Hymenobacter sp.
CTTTTTGCGTGATGCAGCGGCCGGCGAGTGGCACAACCATGTCGAGCTGGGCCTGTGGGCCGACGCGCTGCTCATCGCGCCGGCCAGTGCCAACACCATTGGGCAGTTGGCCAACGGCCTGTGCCCCAATTTGCTGTGTGCGGTTTATTTGTCGGCCCGGTGCCCGGTGCTGCTGGCTCCGGCCATGGATTTGGATATGTTTGCCCACCCGGCCACCCAGCACAACCTGGCCCGCTTGCGGAGTTTTGGCAACTACGTTTTCGATTCACCCAGCGGTGAGCTGGCCAGCGGCCTTTCCGGCCCCGGCCGAATGTTGGAACCCGAAGAAATTGTGAACGAGTTAGCGCGGTTTTTCACGAAGTAACCCAACGTCAAACTCGCATTGACGAAAGTATTGTAAAGCATTTGTAATCTGTAAATTATAACTCATAGCCCATAAAAATGCGTCACTTGACCGCTGCCGACCTGAACGGTTTTGAACGAATTTATCGCCTCAACTTAGTGAATGGACTGCCGGGTTTCAAGCCCGCCAACCTGGTTGGCACCGCAGCGGCCGACGGCACTACGAACCTGGCGGTATTTAGCTCGGCCATTCACCTGGGTTCGGCTCCGGCGCTGCTGGGCATCGTAACGCGCCCCACCACCGTGCCGCGCCATACTTACCACAACCTCAAGGCCAACGGGTGCTTTACCCTCAACCACGTTCCCGTGGCAATGGCGGCAGCGGCGCACTACACATCGGCCGATTTTGCGCCGGAAACATCCGAGTTTGAAGCCTGTGGCTTCACGGCCGTTTACCGCGACAATTTTCCGGCCCCTTACGTGGCCGAAAGCCCGCTGAGCATTGGCCTGCGCTTGCTCGAAGAACACGCCATCAGCAACGGTACGCTGCTGCTCGTGGGCAGCGTGGAGCACGTGTACGTGCAGGAAAACGGCCTGCGGGCCGATGGTACGCTGGATTTAGTCGCCCTCGGAACGGCTTGCATTTCCGGGCTTGATGGGTATCACGAAGTAAAAGAACCTGCCCGGTTTGGCTATGCCCGCGTGGGGCAAGTGCCGGGTAGCGCGGGTTTTCAACCCGCGAAGTAGCACGTAACTGTCCTTCTGATTGCCGTTGCTGCAATAGCAATCTTACGCGTTTTCAATCGCCTAAACCACCCACTCGCGGGTTAAAAACCCGCGTTACCGCTTCACTTTGCGCGTCCTCATCACTGCCGGCCCCACCTACGAACCCCTCGACCCGGTGCGCTTTTTGGGCAACCGCAGCACGGGTAAAATGGGCTATGCCCTGGCCGAAGCCTTTGCCGCAGCGGGCGCTACCGTAACGCTCGTCAGTGGCCCGACCAACCTGCCCGACCCAATTCCGGCGACTATTGTTACGGTGCGCGTCGAAACCGCCGCCCAGATGTTTGCCGCCGCCGGGGCCGAGGCCGAAACAGCGGATGTCTGGGTATTCGCGGCTGCCGTGGCCGACTATCGCCCCGCCGCTGTGGCTACCGAAAAAATCAAAAAATCGGGCGAGACGCTGACGTTGGAACTGGTGAAAAACGTGGACATTGCCGCCACCCTCGGGCAGCGCAAGCGGCCTGAACAATTTGCGGTTGGTTTTGCGTTAGAAACTACGAACGAACTTGCCCACGCCCAGGACAAACTGCACCGCAAAGGTTTTGATTTAATCGTTATCAACTCGTTGCGCGATGCCGGGGCCGGTTTTGGCCACGACACCAACCAGGTAACGGTACTGGACCGGGCCGGGGCGGTGCTTAACTTTGGGCTGAGGAAAAAAACCGACCTCGCCGCCGACCTCGTGGCGCTCGTGCTGGCCCGTTGCCAGCCGCCGTCCGGGGTTGGTTCGGGTGGTTGAATCCGCCGCTTACATACTTCACGATGCACAAAAAACTGTTGGTCTGGCTGTGGCTGGGCGTTCTACTGAGCTGGCCGTCAGGCCGCGTTCGCGCCCAGGAGTTGCTCGCAGAAGTGCGCGTGACGGCCGAAAACGTCACCATTTCCGACCCCACGCTCGTGACGCAAATGCAGAACGACATCCAGTCGTTTCTCAACACCAGGGCCTGGACCAGCGCCACTTACAAGCCCGAAGAGCGCATTCGCCTCAAGGTTTTTGTGGGGATTACCGCCATCCCGACCAACGGCACTTACCAAGCCACCATGCGCCTGATTTCGACCCGCCCGGTGTACGGTACGGGCTACGAAACCAACGTGGTGAGCTTTGCGGACCGCAATTTCAACTTCAATTACTCGCCCCAGCAACCGCTCGATTTCTCGCCCAACAGCTTCGTTTCCAACTTGTCGTCGTTACTGGGCTATTATGCTTACCTCGTCATCGCCATCGACCGCGACACGTTTGGCAACCTCGGCGGCACCCCTTACTACGACCTGGCCCGTACCGTCGTCACGTACTCAGCCGGCCAGTCGGTGACCAATGAGCAGGACGACGGCTGGCGCGACAGCAGCCCCCGTAACCGCTACTGGCTGCTCAACAACCTCACCGACCCGCAGTTGCAGGCGTTCCGCGTCGGGCTTTACGGCTATTATCGTTTGGGTATGGACCAGTTTGTGACCCAGCCCGCCGAGAGCCGCACGGCCGTCATGACGGCCCTCACCGGCATTCAGCAAGCGGCCGTGTTGCGCCCCGGCACCCTGTTCGCCCGCGCTTTTTTCGATGCCAAAGCCGACGAAATCTCCAACATTTTCCGCACCAGTCCCGACCAAAGCCAAAAGCAGCAGCTCGTGACCATGCTGGTAGAAGTGGACCCGACGAATTCGGCTAAATATCAAAAAGTGCTGACCCCCTGAAATCACTGATTTTTAGGCTGATTTAAGATGATTTCGCTGAGTGAACTAGTGCCTGAATTCAAATTTATTTTTGTCAAACAATTTTATAGAATTTTTAAGTCTTACGCTAAAAATGGCAAATTAATTTCAGCCGTTTGTTACCCTATCACCAGTCAGTGTAATCATCTTAAAATCAGTTTAAAAATCAGTGATTCATGCTTGTTGATTTACGAATTAAAAATTACGCGTTAATTGAGCAATTAGAATTACGGCCCTCGCCGCTGCTCAATATTATTACCGGCGAAACCGGGGCAGGCAAATCCATCATGTTGGGGGCCATTGGGTTGTTGCTCGGCAACCGGGCCGACTCGAAAATGCTGTTTGATAATGCGCACAAGTGCGTGATTGAAGGGCAGTTTGATATTGCCAATTACCAGTTGCAGGATATTTTCGAGGCGGAGGATTTGGACTACGACGCGCAGTGTATTCTGCGGCGCGAAATTAGCCCGACGGGCAAATCGCGGGCTTTTGTGAACGACACGCCGGTGACGCTCGACGCGCTGCGGAAAATTGGTGCTAATTTGATGGACATTCACTCGCAGCACGATACGCTGCTGCTGGGCGATGCCGTTTTTCAATTAAATCTGCTCGATTTGTATGCTGGATTGGTGCCGCAGCGCACGCACTACAGCTCCGCTTTTCGGCAGTACCGCAAGCTCGAAGCCGACCTGACGACCCTTGAAGCGCAGGCGGTGGAAGCCAGTAAGGCGCTGGACTACAACAGCTTTTTGTTGGGTGAGCTGGACGAGGCCCGGCTCGATGGCGAAGACCAGGAAGGGCTGGAACAGGAAATAAAGCAACTCGAAAACGCCGAGGAAATAAAATATAAATTGAGCCAGGCCCTGCACGGCCTGCGCGACGGCGAATCGTGCGCCACCGGCACCATGAAAGATGCCACGCTGCTGCTGGGCCAAGTGTCGGCATTCTCCGAAAACTTTAAGGATTTGCGGCTGCGCCTCGACAGCGTACTCATTGAGCTGCACGACATTGCCGACGAAGTGGAGGCCGCCGAGCGCCGCACCGAGGGCGACCCCGCCCGCGCCGAGGAGTTGCAACAGCGCCTCAACGTCATCTACACCCTGCAACGCAAGCACCAGGTGCGCGACTTGCCGGGCCTGCTGCACTTGCGCGAAGAATTACGCCAGAAAGTTGGCTCGGTGCTGAATTTGGACAAGGAAATTGCCCGCCTGCGCCGCGATGCCGAAACGGCTTTTAATGCCGTGACCAAGCAGGGCAATAAATTGACCGAAGCGCGCAAAAAGTCGTTCCCGCGCTTTGAGAAAGAGTTGAGTTTGCTCTTGGCCGACCTCGGAATGCCCCACGCTCGCATTGTAGTAGACCACCGCAGCGGCCCGCCCGCCGTGAGTGGCCTTGATGTGGTGAATATCCTGTTCTCGGCCAACAAAGGAGGCCAACCCCAAACGCTGAGCAAGGCGGCATCGGGCGGCGAG
This sequence comes from Hymenobacter sp., assembly GCA_025362615.1. Lineage (GTDB taxonomy): Bacteria > Bacteroidota > Bacteroidia > Cytophagales > Hymenobacteraceae > Hymenobacter. Next base: position 4,305 of record JANYFQ010000002.1, read on the forward strand.
TTTTCGCGGCTCATGCTGTGCATCAAGTATATGCTGGCCGATAAAACCGCCTTGCCCACGATAGTATTTGACGAAATCGACACCGGTATCAGCGGCGAAATTGCCGTGAAAGTGGGCCGCATGATGCAGCAAATGGCCCGCAAGCATCAACTCGTGGCCATCTCGCACCTGCCGCAAATGGCAGCGGCTGGTGATGTGCATTATTTCGTTTACAAGGAAGACCGCGCCGACCGCACCGTGAGCCGCATCCGGGAATTGAACACCGAGGACCGCATCCGCGAAATCGCGCAGATGATTGCCGGAGCCAAACCCAGCGAAAATGCCTTCCAAAGCGCCCGCGAGCTGCTGGCGCTGCGGGGCGAAGTTTCAATGAGTGAGTGAGCGAGCGGATGAGTGAATGAGTTGGGTTTTTGCTGGGTGAATGGGGCGGGCAGCGCAGGTGCAAACGGAGCCGGTGTAACTTGCGGCCGATTGCAGCGCGTTGTTGAGTCGGCCGTGGGCAACTCACTCATTCGCTCACTCACTCATTCACTCATTGTAATCCCCATGTCTTACAACCTGCTCGCCGGCAAAGTCGGCATCATTTCCGGCGCTCTCAACGAGCAATCCATCGCCTGGAAAGTGGCCCAGAAGGCTCACGCCGAGGGTGCCCGCATCGTACTCACCAACGCGCCGCTGGCCATGCGGATGGGCGAAATCAATAAGCTGAGCGCCGAAATTGATGCCCCGATTATTCCGGCCGATGCCACGTCGGTGGAGGAGTTGGAGGCGCTGTTTAGCGGGGCGCAGACTCATTTTGGGGGTAAGATTGACTTTGTGCTGCACAGCATTGGCATGAGCGCCAACATCCGCAAAAAGAAGCACTACGGCGAGCTGGACTACAAATTCTTCCAGCAGACACTGGACGTTTCGGCCCTTTCGTTTCATAAAATGATGGCCGTGGCCGAAAAGCAGGACGCGCTCAACGAGTACGCCAGCATCGTGGGCCTGAGCTACATCGCGGCGCAACGGGCGTTTCTGGATTACACCGATATGTCGCAGGCCAAGGCCGTGCTCGAGAGCATTGCCCGCAGCTACGGGCAGCGCCTGGGCCACCTCAAAAAGGTGCGCGTGAATACGGTGTCGCAGTCGCCCACCAAAACCACCGCCGGCACCGGCATCGGCGGCTTCGACGCGTTTTATGAGTACGCCAACCGCATGGCCCCGCTCGGCAACGCGCCGGCCGAAGCCTGCGCCGATTACTGCATTTCTCTGTTTTCGGATTTGACCCGCTACGTGACCATGCAAAACCTGATGCACGACGGCGGCTTCAGCACCACCGGCATCTCGGAGGCCATCGTGGACGCGGTGACGCGGACGCTGGAGGCGTAGGCAGCGGCTGGCCATGGTTACGCGCTTCGCGCTAAACCGTGGCCAGCTTTACCAGCTTTAACGACAAACCATCCTACGTCTCCAACTCCCAACCGCGCTCTGCCGTCACGACCACGGCGCTGCCGGGCGGGTGGGTGTCATTGGGGTGATGAACTTGCAAGAGGCTGCCGGCCACGGCAACTTCCAGCGTGTAAAAACCGCCTGCAAACCGGACGGTTTGCACCGTGCCCGCTACGCCGGGGCCAATGGCGGCCAGTCGCAGTTCTTCGGGGCGCAGCAGCAGTGCGGTATTGCGGCGAGGTTTTGTGCCCGGCTGCAAGGCCCGGCGGGCGGCCCCGCGCACCAGGTTGCCGGGGCCGAAAAGCCCCGCCACGTACGCGCTTGTCGGCTGCCGGTAAATGTGCTCGGGGGAGCCTTGCTGCACCACGCAGCCCCGGTGCAGCACTACTATTTCATCAGCCCACGAAAGGGTATCGGCGGCATCGTGCGACACCAATAAACAGGTGATGCTCAGTTGTTGGCCCACCTGTTCAATGATATGTTGCATGAGGTGCTTGTGGGGGCGGTCAAGGTTCGAGAATGGCTCGTCAAGCAGCAGCAGTTCGGGACTGCTCAGAAGGAGCCGCGCAAGGGCCACGCGCTGTTGTTCGCCGCCCGAAAGCTCGTCGGTGCGCCGTGCCGCGAGGTGGTCGATGTGGCAGAGCGCGTAGAGGGCCTGGGCCTCAGTATCGGGGCGGGTATTGGCGTAGCGCAGCACTTGTTCGACGCGCAAAAAACGGGGCAAATCGGAGCGCTGCGACAGGTAGGCCACGCCCGCGTGGCCGGCTACCAGCATTTCGGCCGGGCCGCGCACCCGCTGCCCGGCCACGCGCACGGTGCCGGTGCCGGGCTGCACCAAACCCGCCACGATTTGCAGCAAGGTGCTTTTGCCCGACCCGCTTTCGCCGGCCACGGCCAGCCGCTGCCCACGTTGCTGAATGAAGCTAATGCCTTGTAAAGCAACGTGTTTTGGTTCTGCCAGGCTAATGTTTTCCACCGTCAGCAGCGCATCCGCCAAGGGGTGGGGGGGGAGCAGCGGGGGCGGTTGCATCGGCTGGCTATTCCTCGCGGTTCACGGTGGCAGGCGAGAAAGCTGGTACGCACACCGACCAGTACTCGCATTCCTCGGCGAAGGGGTTGGAGTAGCGCACCCGCGCCCCGGCCTTTATCAGCAGGGCCTGCCCGGCGGCCAGCTCCACAACGTCGCCGTCAATCTCGAAGCGTTTGCGACCGCGCACCACGATAGTCATCTCGTCGAAAGCTGGCGTTTGGTGCGGTTCGCTCCATTGCGGCGGCGCTACCATGTGGGCCAAACTATAGGCCCCGGTGCCGGTGCTGGCGTAGCCAACGTGTTCTTCAATGCGCTTGCCGTCGGTGGTGGGCACTACGAACGGCGCGGGGTTGAGGGTGTAGTTCTTCATGTAGTACCAGGGGGCGAGCAAGGCAGCGACCAACGCCACCGCCCGCGTTTGGTTGTCATCGACGGGCGTAAATGCAGCTATTTGCGGCGAACGCTTGCGCAAAAACATTAATAAATCAAGCAGTTAGAACCGGGGCTTCGCCGATGATGTGGCGCTCAATCCAGCCGCCACCCACCACGTCGTTGCCGTCGTAAAAAACGGCGGCCTGACCGGGGGTGATGGCGTGAACCGGCTCGGGAAAATACACCCGGATGCGTTCGCCGTTCTGCTCCAGCAGAGCGGGGTCGCCGCCGTGGTTGTAGCGAATTTTGGCCGTCACGGGCACCAGGCCGCGCCCTTCGAGCGAGGCCATCTTGCCCATATTCAGCTTGCCCACAATGGTGAAGGTGCTGGCCAAATCGTCGTAGTTGCCCAGCACCACCTCGTTGGTTTCGGGCCGGATTTCGGTCACGAACGCCGGGTAGCCCAGCGCCACGCCCAGCCCCTTGCGCTGCCCGATGGTGTAGAACGGGTAGCCCTCGTGCCGGCCCAGTTCGCGGCCGGTTTTATCGACGTAGCGGCCGCCGGCCACGCGGGCTTCCAGGCCCGGCACCCGGCGGCGCAAAAAGCCCCGGTAGTCGTTGTCGGGAATGAAGCAGATTTCGTAGCTCTCCGGCTTGTTCACCAGCTCGTGGAAGCCGCGGCGACGGGCCTCGTCGTAAATCTCGGTCTTGCGCATTTTGCCCAGCGGAAACAGCGTACGGGCCAGGCTGGCCTGGCTCACGCCCCAGATGGCGTAGCTCTGGTCCTTGTGTTCGTCCAGCCCTTTGCTGACGACGTAGCGGCCGGTTTCGGGCTCGTGGCGCACCTGGGCGTAGTGCCCGGTAGCGATGAAGTGGCAGCCGAGTTGGTCGGCGCGGCGCAGCAGCGCATCCCACTTAATATGGGTGTTGCAGAGCACGCAGGGGTTGGGCGTGCGCCCGGCCAGGTACTCGTCGGTGAAGTTGTCGATGACGAAATCGCCGAATTCGTCGCGGATGTCGATGATGTAGTGCGGGAAGCCGAGTTGCACGGCAATGTCGCGGGCATCGTTGATGCTGTCGAGCGAGCAGCAGCCGGTTTCTTTTTTCGAGCCGCCGGCCGAGGCGTAGTCCCAGGTTTTCATCGTCATGCCCACCACTTCGTAGCCTTGCTCGTGGAGCAGCGCGGCGGCCACCGACGAGTCGATGCCGCCGCTCATGGCCACGAGAACGCGGCCTTTGGGGGTGTTTTCCATCTAACAGTCGCGCAGCACCCGAAAGGTGAATGG